>JAGQQT010000281.1 GCA_020426065.1 Planctomycetaceae bacterium
CAACTATCCGGCATTCGTCTATTCCGGAACCGAAACCATCGCACATGATTTTGCGAACTTTAATATTTCAACAACCCTGGCTGGCTCAATCAGTGGAGTTGTATACGATGACAACAACGGGAACGGCTTACTGGACACCAGTGAAACCGGAATAGCTGGCTGGACAGTCTTTATCGATGCCAACGCAAACAGAATCCTCGATCCGACGGAACTGCAGACGACCACAGATGCGGATGGGAATTACACGATCTCCGGAGTACTGCCGGGGAGTGTCAGTCTCGTGATTCAATCGGCCAGCAGCTGGCGGCTGACATCTCCCGTCAGTGGCTCACAGGCCATCACACTGAAGAATGGTGAAGCAAGAAAAGGTGTCAACTTTGGCGCTCAGAAACTGCGAGATTCATCGATCGATGGAACCATCTTCGCAGATGCCAATGATGATGGACTTTTCGGGGCCGGCGAACATGGACTGGCTGGAATCACGGTGTACCTGGATCTCAACGAAGACGGTGTGTTCGATCCAACCGAACCAAGCACAGTCACGTCAGAGGACCTTTATTATACTCCCGATGTCAACGAAGCCGGCCGCTACTCATTCACCCACCTTGCGGTAGGCAGTTATCAGGTCCGGCAGATCGTTCCCGATACACTGAGCCTCACACCGGCCATCGAGCGGGTTCAAACGGTTACGATCTCATCAGCTGAACATCGGAGCGGGATCAACTTTGCAGATGTGTACCGACTCAATGAAATCCACGGTACTAAATTTGATGATGTGAACGGGAATCATTTGTATGATGTTGGAGAACCTGTCATCGCTGGTGCGACCGTTTATCTCGATCTCAATCGGAACGACGTGCTTGATGTCGACGAACCCAAGACCGTCACACAAGGAGACGGAACCTATACATTCCTCGGCCTGATGCCAGGAGCCTATGTTGTTCGTGAGATTCTCGAAGCAGGATTCGAGCATTCAACCCCGGGTACTGGTGGAGGAGTGCTCTGGCCGGATGGGGTGAGCAATCCTGCTGTGGGGGATGTCACTCCAAATTCCATCGAAATAGCACTCGGTGAAGGGGAATCCTACTCCCAGACAATCAGCCTGACTTTACCAGCAGGCAGTGCCCTGACTAATGCCGTCGACGTGTTCCTGCTGTTCGACGATACCGGTAGCTTTGTCAATAACAGTCCCATCGTGCGTGCAGCTTTTCCGGATATTATCAACCAGCTGCAACTCTCACTCCCAGGTAACGACCTCGCCTTTGGGGTTGGTCGATTCGAGGAATATGCCAACTTTGCAGGAGAGTACTCAACGGGACGCCCCTTCGTTCTGAACCAGCCGATTGTATCGACTGGCACCACGGGGTATATGGCCGCCATTCAGGCCGCTTTGAATCGGACCACGCCAGGCTATGGAGGCGACCAGCCGGAAACAGATATTGAAGCACTTTATCAACTCGTCACTGGAGCTGGCTTCGACGGAAACAACAACGGCTCAGTACTTGACAGTGGAGCAGCGGGGCTTGCTTCTACACAAACCAATCCTGGTAATAGCGGTGATGTCCCGTCCTTTGCATCATTCACAGCTGATCCTTCCGCTTCGGTCCTCGGGGCATCGGGAACCATAGGTGGTGCTGGTTTCCGGGCTGGAGCATTGCCGGTCATTCTGCTCGCAACGGATACGGGATTCGCCTTCCAGCCCCAGGTTGAAACAACCGTGACTGGTATCGACGGTTTGACTCTGCCTGTTTCCCAGTTGACAGGAACCTCCCGTAACACGACCCCATTCAGTGCCGGAGCAGGGCTCCAGGAAACGATTACTGGCCTGAATGCACTGGGCGCACTGGTGATTGGCCTGGGGACGAATGCTCAGGACACTCTCGATCCACGTCAGGGACTGGAAGCACTTGCCATGCTGACCGGAGCTGTGAATCGATCCACCACAACGATCGCCAATGGCACCACAAACCCGATTGCCCCAGGAGATCCACTCTACTTCCAAATTGCATCCGGGTTTGCCAGTAGTGTGGCGAGCGGAGTGATCAATGCAATTCAGAATGCCGTGACAAATGTCGCTGTCAACGTGACCGTTCAGGCATCTGATCCTCGTGTTCACATCATCAACCATACTGGAACAATCAATGGTTTGACATCAGGCACAACTGCTTCATTTGATATTGAATTCACAGGCGACGGTATCCCCCATCGTTTTGATCTTCAGTTTGTCCGGGAAGGAACAAACGTTGTTCTCGGCTCGATTCCGGTTGTTCTGGGGGCTGCCATCCCAGGGGAAGGCTATCAGTTCTGCGATCTGGAAGAAGGTGAGATTGAAGTTGAACGAGACTTCTCTGATGTGATGTCGACAGCTGCTCCGGTCAATCTTGCTCCAACTTTCACTGCAGGTGCCGATCAGGTCGTTGCTGAAGACTCAGGTGTGCAGACTGTTACTTCCTGGGCAAGCAATATCTCTCCGGGAGATGCGAGCGAAGCCTCACAACGAATCGATTTCCAGATCATCAACAGTAACCCCAGCCTGTTCCGACAGCAGCCGATGATTTCGGCAGATGGCACACTCACGTTTGAGTCGGCACCGGATGCGTTTGGATCAGCCACCCTGACGATCGTCCTTCATGATGATGGTGGAACGGCTAACGGCGGCGTGGATACGAGCAGTCCTGCTACGATCACGATTACCATCAATCCGATTAACGACGCTCCCGTTGCGACTGCGGATACCTGGACTCTGAATCAGGGTGAAACATTGACAGTGCCAGCCAGTGGAGTTCTGGCAAATGACATCGACGTAGAAGGCGATCTCTTGAGCGCTCGAGTGACTGTCAATCCACTTCATGGGACCGTTTCACTCTCCTCGGATGGTCAGTTCACCTACACGCCTGATCCCGCATTCTCCGGTGACGATTATTTCACATATATTGCAAACGATGGGACGGACGATTCCGCTCCAGCTGAAGTTCACCTGATTGTTAATCCTGTCAACTTCGCTCCCATCGCTCGTGATGACTCTTTTGAAACTCGTGAGGGAGTGGAATTAAACATCAGTTCTCCTGGAATACTGCTGAATGATTCCGATGCGAACGATGATCCTTTGACAGCGGCAGTGGTGGCGGGGCCAGCAAATGGAGTGCTCACCTGGAATGCAGATGGCTCATTCCGATATTCTGCCAATCCTGGCTTTTCGGGTGTCGACTCCTTCACCTATCAGGCCAACGATGGCGCACTGAATTCTGGAGTCGCGACAGTTTCAATTACGATCATTGCTAACGCGGCTCCAGTGGCCTCGGGAGACTCATACTCAACAAATGAGAATGTTGCCCTGGTCGTGCCCGCTCCCGGAGTCCTCTCGAATGATTCCGATGCAGATGGCGACAGCATCTCTGCAACAATCGTTACATTGCCAGGACACGGCAGCCTGACATGGGCAGCAGATGGAGCGTTCACCTATACGCCTGATGCTGGCTTCTCTGGTTCAGACTCATTCACATACCAGGTGAGCGACGGATTGAAAACTTCCAACATCGCAACTGTTTCACTTGCGGTACAACATGTTAATGTTGCCCCCACAGCAGTGAACGATAAATATGATCTGTTTGAGGATATCCCCCTGACGGTTTCTGCTCCAGGTCTCCTCAGCAACGACATTGATCCCGAAGGGGACGTCCTTTCGGCAAATGTCCTCACGAATCCTGCTCATGGCACGCTGAGCTGGAGTTCAGATGGCTCCTTTACCTATGTACCAGATCTGAACTACCACGGTTCCGATTCATTTACTTACCAGGTCAGCGACGGACTCGCTGCTTCCAACGTTGCTATGGTCGTACTGAACGTAGCTGCTGTTAACGATCCTCCAGAAGCAGTCAACGACAGCTATACCACCGATGAAGACATGACACTCGTGGCCAATGCTCCCGGACTGCTGCTGAACGATTCTGATCTTGACGGAGATCTCCTCTCTATCAGGGTCACCGCTGGCCCATCTCATGGGAGCCTGACATGGCAATCTGATGGATCATTCCAATATACCCCTGATTTGAACTACTTCGGACCAGACGAATTTTTCTATGTCGTTTCTGATGGAGTCAATGAATCAACACCAACGACCGTTTCACTGACAGTTCAACCTGTCAATGACGCCCCCGTGGGGATGAATGATCAATACACGATGGACGCTGGAGCGGTTCTGGAAGTGACTGCTCCAGGAGTGCTGCAGAATGATCTGGATGTCGAAGGGGATACACTTGCTTCTCGAGTTGTCCAGGCTCCTGTTAATGGTGTGCTCACACTCAACAGCGATGGATCCTTCAGCTACACACCTTCAGAAGGTTTCAGTGGCACAGACTCTTTCACATATGTCGCAACAGACGGCTCACTGGAGTCTGCACCTGTGACAGTTGATATCACTGTAAACACAATCCTTCCGCCTCCGGTTGATGGGAATGTGCACTTCTATGTCGTCGATGCTTCAAGGCGGAGTGTATTTGAATATGACACCGACGGAACAGATCTCAGCCAGAACCGACTGAATAAGGAAGATAAAAGCCCTCGTGGCATCGCAACAAACAGCGATGGGACAATTTTCTGGATTCTCGACAGCAAAGGGGAAGTCTTTGTTTACGACAAAGAGAATCAGTTACTCGGTTCCTGGGAAATCCATAACGTCGATAAACCCGAAGGCATTGTGCTCTCAGGCAATGACCTGTTAGTGGTCGATCGATCAACTCGTCGGGTATATACTTTTGCCGACGCAGCCAGTCTTCGATCTGGTCAGGCCTCTCCCGCGACCAGCTTCAGGTTGAACCGGTTCAACCGTAGTGCACAGGATCTCGCAACCGACGGAGATCTGATCTGGATTATCGATCGCAGCCGCGTATTCGTCTACAACACTCAGGGAAAGCACCTTGGTGTCTGGAAATTGGATGCAACTAACAATCGCCCAACAGGCATTGCGGTTGCTCCAGATGGTTCGGGAGATTTGTGGATTGCTGACGCTGCTGCCGACAAGGTCTTTGTTTATAAGGGGGCAACCGCGAATCGAACCGGACAATACTCACAAGATGGCAGCTTTGAATTGAATTCTCGCAACGTGAATGCCATCGGACTGGCTGTCGCTTCTCCAGTTACTCCCACGACGATCCCAGAAACTCTGATCACCTCGACATCATCATCAGTGGTACGCAAAAGTGGCTTACTGGAAAGCATTATGAGCCGCTTTGCCATTTCGTCTCCTGTCGAAGGGGCTAAAAATGAGAACACGGCAGAAACTCATTCTTCAGTTCTCAGTATTGTTTCGCGAACCGAAACTGAAGAACATTCAGAAGTCCTTGCCCTCAACGAACTGGCAGAAAGCATCCCGACAGTTCTCTGGGGCTTTTAATCCCAATGGATACCTGGCCGCCCTCCTCCCTGTGCTAGACACATAAAGGAACTTTTTTTGATGATGCCTGCGATCGAGGGTCGGCTGGTTCTTCAAGCGATCCGAACGATGGACTTCTCGGCGTGACGACCGCCAGAAACCGCGTAAAACACGTCGTTTTCGAGTGAGAAGCTGTGACGATTGAAGCGGTTAGTCGGCTCGCGGCATGATTTCGCGACGGCGTGTCTATCTTCTCTGACCGGTCTCTGCGGCGCGAATTTCGAGCGCTGAGCAGCCTCCTGGGGCCGTTTGACTTCCTTACTCTCGAACCGGTGTGCAAAAAAGAGATCGCCCCGGATTTTATTGAGCTTTGAGAAGTCTAC
>JAGQQT010000282.1 GCA_020426065.1 Planctomycetaceae bacterium
AGCATCGATCCGATCGATTACGAGTCGCTTCTCGCATTAGATGAAGCACTTTGTCGACTGGCAAAGATTGATGAGCAACTGGTTCAACTGGTCAAGCTCCGATATTTCACCGGATTAACCATTGAAGACACTGCCCGGATCCTGAACATATCTCCTCGCACCACAAAGCGAAACTGGGCTTATGCCCGCGCCTGGTTGAGACGGGAAATTGAGGGTGATGAAGAAAATTCAGGTGAAAGTTGAAGAATTGTGGCCCTGTTCGGATTCAAATATCGCATTTCAGCAGGAAGTGGAATTCTGACGAAGCCCATCCCAGTCAATCATCATGAGCAATTCGCTTGAACAATCGATATTTCTCCAGGCTCTGGACATGGAGCCAGGTGAGGACCGTGCGCAGTTTATTGAGTCGGCCTGTGGTGGAGATTCCATGCTCCAGGCCTCGATTGAGCAACTGCTGCATGCCCATGAACGGCCGGACAACCTGCTGGATCGACCGCTGGCTCATCTCCCGGAGAAGGAGAATCCTGACACCAGCACGATTATCCTGAAGAACGATCGCGGTCAAGAAATGATCGGCTCGTTTGTCGGTCGGTACAAATTAATGGAGCAAATCGGAGAGGGAGGATTCGGGCTGGTATTTGTCGCAGAACAGCAGGAGCCCGTACGCAGAAAAGTTGCTTTGAAGGTCATTAAGCCGGGCATGGACAGCCGCGAAATCATCGCTAGGTTTGAGGCTGAGCGGCAGGCTCTGGCCCTGATGGACCATCCGAATATCGCACGCGTTCTGGATGCGGGGACAACTCTGTCCGAACGGCCTTACTTCGTGATGGAGCTGGTTCGCGGGATGCCGATCACGAGGTTCTGTGAAGAGCATGCGTATGATTTGCGATCACGTCTTCAATTGTTCGTAGCGGTCTGTAATGCAGTTCAACATGCTCACCAGAAGGGGATTATCCATCGGGATCTCAAACCGTCGAATGTTCTGGTCACTCTGCATGATGGAGTTGCCGTTCCCAAGGTGATTGACTTTGGTGTCTCGAAGGCACTCAGTCAGAGCCTGACAGCCAAAACGATTTACACCCGTTTCGCCTCAATGATTGGGACTCCGTTATACATGAGTCCTGAGCAGGCGGTTATGAGCGGGCTGGATGTGGACACGCGAAGTGACATTTACTCTCTGGGTGTATTGCTTTATGAACTGCTGACGGGATCAACTCCATTCGGACGGGAGCGTTTTGAATCGGTTGGGCTTGATGAGGTGCGTCGGATCATTCGTGAGGAAGATCCTCCCAGGCCCAGTACACGTCTGACAACAGCCACTGCCAGTACTTCTGAAATGTCTGCTGCCCGGATGTTGAATTACTCACGGAGCCTGTCCGAGGTCAAGGGAGATCTGGACTGGATTGTGATGAGGGCGTTGGAGAAAGATCGTCGCCGACGCTACGAATCTGCCAGCGAATTCGCAGATGATGTCCGTCGCTATCTGGCTGATCAACCCGTCCAGGCCCGCCCCCCATCCCGCTGGTATCAATTGAGAAAATTTGCCCGTCGGAATCAGGGGACCCTGATTGCAGCCATGCTGATTTCAATTTCGATGATTGGTGCGACGGCAGTCAGTCTCTGGATGGCCGCTGTTGCTTACTCAGAAAAAAATGAGAAGGACGATGCTCTCACACGAGCGGTCCTTCTTAAGGAAGAAAGTGATGCCGCACGCCAGGAAATTGCTGAATTTGCCACACGAATGAAAGAGGCGAACGTTCTGGTAACGAGCGGGCGAGCTCATGAGGATGCCCAGCGTTGGGCTGCTGCTTATGCGGACTTTACTTCAGCTATTGAAAAGCAGCCCAATTACTATCTGGGATGGTCTGAGCGTGCCTTCCTCGAAGTCAAACTGGGCTTGTGGGCACGAGCGGCGAATGATTATTCCAGAGCAATTGATGTCGGCGTTCCGGTAGATAATCCGGCCAACTGGGGAATTCCGCAACTCTTTCTGCTGAGCGGAGATACCAGCGGTTATCGCGACTACTGCCACACTCTCCTCCAGCAGGCTGAACAACAGGGACAGTCCCCTTCAGTGGCTGTGATTCGCAGCTGTGTTATTGCCCCGGAGCCGATAGGCGATCCAGACCAGATGGTTGAGAGTGCATTTCAGGCATTGGAAAAGTCACAGGACAGGCAGCCGTTTCCCGCTCCGCCTCCTGGCGGACCGATGCCCCCTCCGCCTCCAGGTGGTCCAGATTCCGGTCCCCCGGGTGGAAATTTCAGACCGAACTGGCATCCTCTTGGAGTCAGCCATTATGTGACGGGGATCGCTCTATATCGGGCAGGAATGTACGAAGAAGCCATCTTTCACCTGGAAAGTGCGATGGATGATCCTCGCTGGCCAGCTCATGACATTACATTCCCGGTCCTGGCGATGGCCTGCCATCGTATTGGTCTTGCTGATGAAGCCAGGAAAGCATTTGAAAAGTCCCAGCAGGAAATTGACAACTGGATCGTTCTGATGTCCAACGGGTCACCTGGAACGATGCCTATTCCATGGTTTGACTGGATTGAAGTCCAGCTTTTGCATCGCGAAGCTTCCATTCTGTTAACGGGATACGCACCCGCTGATGATCCCCGACTAATTGAGGTCCAGCAACGGGTGGAACGAATGCTGGAAATTGGCGATTTGTCCTATTGAACAGCGAGAACCAACTCGTTGATTCAAAAGGCTCAATTCTGCTCATCCCGGGAAACCTGAGGCCGGAAACTGCAATTTTTCATTTTTCTGGCCCGCTTTGTTCGCCAATAACGCATTCCAGACTGAAGAAGTCGCAAATAGTTTCGACTCTCACTGGAATCAGAACAATGTTTCCGCTCGGGCGGAAATGACAAGTGAATTGAAAGCTGCCATGGAGTTTCTTGAGGTCCCAATCTTTGATGATGATGTTTTCAAACTGCTGGTCCGGTTTGGAATCAATCTGTTCTTTCTGACTCTGATAGTGGTCTACGCTCTCTACCCAAGTCAGCGGGAGCGTGATTTTGCATTCACGGCGGTGATGTTAAATATCATCGTGTTCTTTATCTGTTTCACGATGAAAAAACTCGAGCTGGATTTAGGTTTGGCACTGGGGTTGTTTGCCGTATTTGGAGTTCTTCGATACCGAACGGATGCCATTCGCGTCAAAGAGATGACCTACCTGTTTATTGTGATTGGGATTGCCGTCATCAATTCGCTCTCTAACAAAAGCACCAGCTATACCGAAGTGCTGCTGGTGAACTCACTCATCTTTGTCGCCGCGATTCTTAAAGAATGGATGGTGGGGTGGATTCCGGAAAAGCCATCTAAAACAAATGGAGTGAAAAAGGGAAAAAACAAGGCAGGCCAGAAGCAGGGGAAGGAACGGAAGGTTCCTCGATACACGATTCAATACGACCGACTGGAATGGCTGGGAGATGCTCACCGTGAATCCCTGCTGAATGACCTGAGATCCCGAACTGGTATGGTCGTGACCAAAGTTGAAATCAAATCAATCGATCTGGTTCAGAACAAAGCCACGTTAGTGATCTGGACGAACAGTGAACCGCAGAGCAACTGATTTGCACGCGCCCCAATAAGATTAGAACGTCAAAGAGAGAACTCAATGGTGGATATCCCAGACTGCTTCCTCGTGAACTCAACTGTTAGACCAGCCTCGACCAACTCTACGAGAAGAAGGAACCAGATGAAAAAACTAGTGGCATGCATAACGTTTGCTGGATTTGCCTGTGTCATGGCGTCCCTGTCAGCACAACTTGCTCAACCCGAAGGTCAGCCAGGCGCACAGAAATCTGATGCAGAGCCCGATTTCCCTCAGCAGGTCCCGCCAGATCCCTTCAACAGTTTTCTTGACTCATTGGGATTTCCACCTGGTAATCCTGATCGGGGTGGATTTGGCCCTCCTCCTGGAATGTTTGGTCCAGGAGGTCCAGGCTCACGTGAGGATCTGAAGCTGGTGAAAAAATACGATCAGAATGAGAATGGCAGGTTGGACGGTGAAGAGCGAATTGCCGCTCGCGCTGCGGCCAAACAGGAAGGAGAAGGACGTCAAGGCGGATTTCCTCCTCCTGGAGGCGGCAGACGCGGTCCGGGAAATCGAGAACCGGCTCAACCGGGGCGACTTGTTGATCAGACTGAAGTGAAATCTTATCGGGATGCCAGCCTCTACGAGCCGACTGTACTGCGAACCCTTTTCTTTGAATTTGAAAACGCCGATTGGGAACAGGAACTGGAAGACTTTCATGGAACAGATGTAGAAGTTCCCGCTACGCTCATTGTGGATGGAAAAACTTACGAAAACGTGGGCATGAGCTTTCGAGGCATGTCCTCATACGGAATGGTGCCAACTGGTTACAAGCGATCTTTCAATGTTTCAATTGATCTGGCAGATGAAGAGCAGCGATTGTATGACTACAAGACGCTGAATCTGCTCAACAGCGCTGGTGATCCCTCCTTCATGAGCACGGTGCTCTATTCCCACATAGCCAATCAGTATCTGCCGGCTCCAAAGGCAAACCATGTTCACGTCATCATCAATGGTGAGAGCTGGGGCATTTATGTGAATGTCCAGCAGTTCAACAAGGAGTTTCTGGCAGAACATTTCGATTCAACTCAGGGAACACGCTGGAAGGTCAGTGGAAGCCCCGGCGGTGATGGTGGATTGAGATATCTTGGCGATGAGATCGACGAGTACAAAAAACGATATGAGATCAAATCCAATGATGGGAAAAAGGCATGGCAGGCACTGATCGAATTGTGTCGCACTCTGGATGAAACTCCGCCTGAAAAGCTTGAGCAAGAACTGGAACCCATACTGGATCTGGATGGAGTCCTCCGATTTCTGGCTCTTGATGTTGCTCTGGTAAACAGTGATGGATACTGGACCCGAGCCAGTGACTATTCCCTGTTTCTGGACCATGAGAAACGATTTCATGTTTTCCCGCACGATATGAATGAGGCCTTCTCCGCTGGACATGGTCCTGGTCCGGGTGGTCCCCCTGGAGGTCCCGGAGGCTTCGGGCCACCGCCTGAAGGATTTCGACCTCCAGAAGGATTTGCCTTCCCTCCTGGGGGGTTCGGTCCACCACCCGATGGTTTTGGCCCACCTCCGGGTGGAAATTTCCCGGGAGCACCAGAAAATGGTCGGCCTGGAGGCAGGCCAGGTGGGCCGGGTGGGCCAGGACATGGAGGATTCGATCTCGATCCACTCATTTCGCTTGATAATCCCCGAATGCCTTTACGCAGCAAGCTTCTGGCTGTTCCCTCTTTGCGTGCGAAGTATCTGAAATATGTCCGTGAAATCGCTGATAAGTCACTGGCATGGGATCAGATTCAGCCTGTGCTCGCACTGCACACCCAGCTGATACAGGATGAGGTTGCTGCCGATACCCGCAAACTCTATTCACTGGAAGCATTCCAGAGAGCAGTCTTACTGGATTTAGGAAAAGAGGAAACAAGGGAACAGTCCATTCAGGGATTTCTGGAAAAGCGACGAGATTATCTTCATAAGTACAGGGATCCAGAAAGCAAGGTCAGGGGCAACTAATCGAGTGCAACTTGTACGCTCTCTCAGTACCGCCAACAGAATGTCACAGAGTCCACAGGAGTGTATGGAGCAGTTCCAGGTCTCTACGTTCAATCGAATCCTCTTCACTTCCGACTGCCATCAGGCATTCAGTGGTGATGTCGCATTCTCCTCCACGATTACAAGGTAATGGGAGGGT
>JAGQQT010000283.1 GCA_020426065.1 Planctomycetaceae bacterium
TCCCGGGCCACCTCTGCCAGACGATCCACGGAGTATCGAACAACACCAGGCATTGAAGGAATCGGTTCGATTCGGTTCTCGCCCGCACAGACAAAAATCGGCCAGATCAGATCATTAACGGACAGACCACTTTCTGCCGTCAAACGGCGGGACCAGTCTGTCCTGCGATTTCGACGCATCCGCGTCGCTGGAAAATGAGGCATCGGATTCCGATTCTCCCATAAATAACAGCAGATAAATTGAACAGTCATTCGCTGAGTAAAACACTGAACGCAGCCAGCAGGTACTCAGAAATTCCCATCTTAACGGATCGAATGGGTGGATTCGTGCCCTCGATCAGATTCAGTATTGAGATTTCTTCATCATTCTGGTAGGTTCGAGACATTGGATTTGAAAAACTATTGTTATCGCAGACCGATAGATCTTTGCGAGGTGCTCAAAATGCCGTCGAGCCGTGCTGAAGCTGTAGCCGAAATTCTCTGGGAATTGAAACGTGCAGACAAACTGGGAACGTACACGGAAATCGCTCAACGTGCTGGTTTCAGCCCGGGAGCGAACAGCCGTACAATTCTGACCTGCCTGAAACATGTCCGACGTGACTGGCCCCATTTGCAATGGTTCCGGGCAGTCAGCGACGATCTCCACATTGAAAAGGGGAGCGAACAGGCAGAGAACCTGTCAGATCTGGGAGTGCAACTGGCTGCTTCCTCAGAAAAGGAAAAAGCGGTCGTCATCGCCAATCCGGATGACTGCGTTCTGTACTGGTCCATGGCTGACGCCACCTGAGCAGATCTGCACCCACAAACGGATGAGATTCATGAGAGACGAAGCCTTGAGGGCTTCGTCTTCTTTTTTTCTTAGCGGGTGAAATGTCTTCAATCCCCGCTCAGGGATTCTCCCTGAGCCGCCGGCAACCTTTCCAGCTTCTGGGCTGCCACATCATATTTCCACAGACTGCGCCCCGGAAACAGGGCCTGCAAATTGTACCTGGACTGCAGGGATTCCGACCACCGGGCTCTCAATACCGGTGCATCCAACTGGGGTGAATTGACAACGTAATCGATATGCAGGTCAGTCGGATCCGGTTGAAAGAAAACGACCGCGGGTTGCTCTGGAATCTGCTCCAGGAGATTTTGAACAGCAGCGTGACGCTCCCTCGAAAACGAAAACTCACTTAATGCGGCAGTAACTGGTGAACGCCAGAACGGCTCGAATGTTGTGAAAGCGGTCAGCAGACCGATCCCCCACAATCCCAGCCACCAGACTGAAAGCCAGTGCCGTTGCCAGATCCGCCAGTGATAAATCAGCACTCCGGAAATCCGGGCAAACAGCAAGGCAATCAGCAATGCTCCCTCCATGACGTAATGCCAGTGCAGGATTCCGTCGTACCAGTATGGGATATGCACGAGATGTAAACTCAGCAGGGAAAGCAAAAGCAGCCACCAGTTTTGATCGCAACGTCTGGCCAGACTGAAACCCAGAATGATCGTGATCAGTGCAAGAAAAATTCCAAGCGTCCATTGTCCGGTGGAGATGACTCGATTTTTTTCGTTCTTCCATGCCAGAGCGGGAGTCAGTTCTTCCGCCCAGCGATCGTAGGCTTCGACTACCGGCAATGTCACACCAGCCTGCTGCTGTTCGGCAATCCATTGCTCCCCCCGGCTCCGATTGGCAAATCCATAAACGTGTCGGGGTGTATGCAACTGGGTGTATTGCTGGTAGGGAGAGACAAACATACTGCCTGTGGTCCAGGCGCTGTAAGGGAGCAACAAGAGAAGACCCACCAGGATCGGGCCTCCCAGCTTGAACATGTCTCGAAACTTCTCTGGCCAGGATTGCTTCCTCCTCAAAGTCCGTACTAGAAAATGGATGCCATAGGGCAACCCGATTCCAAAAGCGGTCATGGGGCGACACCACATGGCAAATGCCAGTGCCGTCCCAGCCAGCAGGCCTTCCCAGAGCAATCGGTTCCGATCAAAACGCTGATATGCCCACAAAAACAGAGCCAATCCAATCAGACAGGGATGATGAGCCAGCAGTAATGTGCTGAAAACCAGCAGACCGGGCAAAGTCGCCACCACAATACCTGCCAGCATCCCGACTCCATTCCCGGCAGAATCTCGGCAAGTTAAACCAGCCAGACTGGAAATCAGACCATGTGCAATTGCATATCCCCAGTATGGATTACCCAGCCAGACAAAAGGAACAAGCCAGAATCCCGCTCCGGGAAAGTATCGACTCACAAAATGGCCAGGCTGATCGTTCAAGACGTGCATCTGGTCGAACAATTCCGGAGCCGCTTCAAATCGAGGATTACTGATCCTGCCCGCCAGAAATGTTTTCGCCTGAAACAGATAACTGTATTCATCATGAAAGGCAGGCGGCAGCCCGCTCAAACGGGATTGAAGCCCGAGAGAACATCCCATTCCCAGGACAAACAGGAATAGACAAACCCAGCCGAACCCGAACTCAGCTGTGGCTGACTCACTCTGGCCCAAACGTCCTGAAACCAGCCAGCGTTCGATTTTCTGCAAAACGGGCGCATTTTGGTCCAGCAGATGCCGCCGGGCCAGATAAAACAGTGGCAGAGCCAGACACCACAAAAAAACCAGCGAAGTATCCTGGTTAAAGCTTCGCATCCACTCCACCAGAGGTTGCGGGGAACCGAACACAAATTCATATCGAGGAACTTCAATGGATAGCAGCAGCCACCCGCCGATCAGTAGTGCCAGCAGTCCTGCAATCCTCAACTGCCGGAGCGACCGCCCGAATTCTGGATTCACAAACTTCGCGGAGTCCTGATCCTGCGTTCTTTCCAGATCCTTTCCCATTTGCTATCTGTTCTTTCAGGCATGGCATCGGAATGGACCGATTACTCTGTCACTCCCAGGGCGTTTCATGGCAGTCTAATCAGTGAAAGCGACCGGGCAAACTCGGCACTGTCCATTCGATTTCATTTCCTGACCGGAAATCTGAGGTAACTGTTCACTTGAGGAGAGTTTGAGATCCTGAGTGATCCCGTTGTTGACCACCAGCCCGCTACTCATTACCCTATCGATTCACTTTTTGCACCCCGCCGTTCAGTCAGAAACTCCTCTGGATGCTGTAACTCACTGTTCAGAATCCAGTTGTGTCAGATTTCGACTGTGAAACCATTCCCCATCGTGGCGATGCGGGCAGGTTCGGCACATCATGGAAATGACAAAACATGTCAGAAATTAATGTCAAAGAAATTTTGGACGCTGGCGTCCACTTTGGTCACCCCGCTGCAAAATGGAATCCAAAAATGCGTCCGTACATTTACGGACGTCGCAACCGGATCCACATTATCGACCTGAAAGAGACCGTCCGCGGCCTGCTGCGGGCTCAACGATATCTTGAAAAACTGGCTTCCCAGGGTAAACTGGTACTCTTTGTTGGTACCAAACGACAGGCAGCAACCACCGTTAAAGAGTGTGCACAAGCCTGTAAAATGCCATACGTCAGCGAACGCTGGCTGGGAGGCATGCTCACCAACTACCGCACCATCCGTAACCGCATTAAACGACTCGAAGAACTCGAATCACTGAAGGATTCCGGTCAACTGGCCACGTTCTCAAAGAAAGCTCAGTCGAAGCTGCTGCGGGAACTTCGCAAGATCGATAGAAACCTGGGTGGTATCCGTGATTTGAATCGTCTGCCCGAAGCCATCGTTGTGATTGATCCAACCAAGGAACACAACGCCGTGCGGGAAGCCCGGATGCTGGGAATCAAAGTGATTGCCCTGATTGATACCGACTCCAATCCGGACCTGGTCGACCTGCCGATCCCCGGAAATGATGACAGTATGCGTTCGATCCGTCTGATCACGACCCATCTGTCCAATGCCGTCCTGAAAGGACTGGGCACGATTCCTCAGAAAGAATCGACCGGAATTCCGGCTGAAGAGTCGATGAAGCCCGTTCCGACAATTTCCTGAACATCATGACGAAGACGGGTGTCTGATTGAAACTTCGCTCACGACACCCGTTCCATCTCTTTGAATCTTGAGGGAACAACCCTCCGAACCCGGAATGTTGCTGGAAGACCTGCTGATTGTTCAGAAGGATTCAACCGGAGTTCGCAAGAGAGCGAAATCACTTACAATCGTCTCCTCCACCCTCCGAATTCCAGCGGGAGTTTGAGGGGCGAATTGCCTGAGACTATCAATACAGGAGAAAAGCAAATGGCCGAAATTACGGCTGCAGCAGTCCGTGCACTGCGTGAACGAACCGATCTGCCCATGATGCGTTGCAAGCAGGCTCTGGTGGAAGCTGGTGGTGATGAAGAGAAAGCCATTCAGATCCTGTCGTCACAGACAGCCAACATCAAAGCCAAGCGCGCCGACAACGCCACAACCGAAGGACGCATCTTCATTGTGATGAAAGATGACGGTTCCGAAGCGGCCATGGTGGATTTCCAGTGCGAGACCGCTCCCGTGGCTTCGAATGATGGTTTCCTCAATCTGGGGAAAGCCATGGCTCAGCAGTTGCTGGAAGGCCCAGGGGCAGAAACTCCAGCCGAGTTGCTGACTCAGCCCGCTCCCGGACATGCTGGCAAAACATTGCAGGATCTCCTGGATGACCTGGTCAACAAGATTGGTGAAAAATTTGACGTCACCTTTATCAAACGTTGTTCGGGTCCACTGGGATGGTACGTGCATCACGATGGCAAATCGGGAACGATTTTCCAGGCAGAGGGCGAACTGACCACTGATCCGATCCTGCGTGATGTTGCCATGCACATCACCGCTCTGCGTCCAACTTATGCAACTCCCGCTGAAATTGATGCAGCGGCGGTCAAGCAGGAACAGGAACGTCTTACGGCTGAAGCGAAAAGCACCGGCAAGCCGGACAACATTATCTCCAAGATTGTTGAAGGCCGCATGAACAGCTTCTACCAGGAGCAGGGCGTGCTGGAAGCCCAGGCTTTCGCCATGGACGAGTCCAAAACTGTTGGCAAAGTTCTGGCAGAAAAGAAACTGAAGCCAAAGGCATTCTACACCCGTTCCATTGGCTGATTGATTGATTTTTGAATTCCTGAACCTCGGGCCGGTTGACTGTTCAATCGGCCCGTTTCACTTCTGTTCTCCCATAATCAAAGGGAATTTCATGAACAACCCTGATACTCCTCTGGCCTATCGACGAGTTCTCCTCAAACTGAGCGGCGACAGTTTCTGCCGCGACCGCCAGGGAGGAATCAGCATGACTGAGGTCACCAAAGTCGCAGAAGAAATCCGGGATGTGGTCAACTGTGGTGTAGAACTGGCCATTGTCTGTGGCGGGGGAAACATCCTGCGTGGCAAGCAGTTTTCAGAGGGCAGCGACGCGATTAAACCCGCTACCGCTCATTACATGGGAATGACGGCTACCGTGATCAACGGGCTTGCCCTTCAGGATGCTCTAGAACACATTGGTGTACCCACCCGATTGCAGACTGCCATTCGGATGGATAGCGTGGCTGAACCCTTTATCCGTCGCCGCTGCGTCCGACATCTCGAAAAAGGTCGGGTCGTGATCCTGGCGGGCGGCACCGGCAGCCCTTATGTCACAACAGATACGGCAGCTGCCCTGAGAGCTCGGGAAATCGAAGCTGATATCGTCATGAAAGCCACACGTGTTGATGGCGTCTATTCCGATGACCCGGAACGGAATCCTCATGCGATCCGCTATGATCGAATTACCTTTCAGGAAGTGCTCAACCAGCGACTTCAGGTAATGG
>JAGQQT010000284.1 GCA_020426065.1 Planctomycetaceae bacterium
ACAATCCAGAGTCAGGCAGAGGTTACTGGGTTGCAGTGGTTGACTACACGTACCAGTGAAGGAGTCCACTTCAATTCAGCATGCCCACGACGAGCGAGGGAATGGATCCCATATCTTTAGTCATGCCACCTCCATCTGGAAGAATAAGTGACAATTCGCCCTGCTCAGGGCCATCCGCTTCACTCCTGACCCTGCCACCCCGCCGTGGTTCTGCGGCGCTGCGTTGGCTAGGCGAAGTCTTCTAACCACATATCGACCAGTTTGGAGGTATTGGTTTCTTCTACGAAGCGTCTTTCTTCCATTTCCAAGAGGCTGGTTGGATCGGCACCGCCCATTGTTGTGAATAGGTCTTCTCCATAGCGTGTTCTCAAGTTGAGACGGGATAGTGCCTCAATGCATGAGTCAAACACTGATCGCACATATCCGGGAAAGCCAGGATCATCTTGGGGTACACAGACGCATTTCAAGGTTTTGTTGAGTTCGTCAAAGCAATGGAAGCCTTCATTGTTGTCCCAGTCAACAGGATTGAAACGGTAATCGTCGTGGCAATCTAACGGGAGTTCCGAGCTGCTGAGGAGGAGTGGCCAGAACAGATCTACAGCATCACCGCACATCAATCCCAACCCAATGAGCTCACCTTCGCGAGCAGATTGATCATAGTGCTCACACAGGCATTCGATAGCAATCGCGAATCTGTCTGCAAGAGATGGTTGCATGGGCTTTTGGCGGTCAAACCGCAGAACTTGTTATTAGCCAGAATGGTTCTGTCTAAGTCCGATGTGGATTCTGTCTAAGTCTGAAAAAATTCTGCAGATGGGGTCAGGGCTTGTCAACAGCCAGAAGGGATTGAGAGCACATCCGGAGGATTGAAAATGATGACTCGTTGATATGCTCGCACTTGTGTGAGCATGAATTTCTGGTTCGTATTTCAGGTCTCGATTCTGCGGCTGAACAATCCAGAGTCAGCCAGGGGTTACTGGGTTGCAGTGGTTGACTACACGTACCAGTGAAGGAGTCCACTTCAATTCGGCATGCCCACGACGAGCGAGGGAATAGATCCCATATCTTGAGTCATGCCGCCTCCATCTGGTAGAATGACTGACAATTCACCCTGCACAGGGCCATCCGCTTCGCTCCTGACCCTGCCACACCGCCGCCGCTCGGTTGCAATCGATGGTTCTGCAATTTGTGGGTTACAAGCCCGTGCGAGTACGAATCGTAGTTGCCAAATTGTGAAACTGTGATTTCGCATCGGCAATCGTGGGGTTGTATCCGGAGTTTACAAGTCCAATCAGTTGTCCGATGGCAACTCCATGTTCTTGGGCCGATGGCGCAAGGCTTTGGAAGTGCTTAACTGCGCCGACCTTGTTATTTCCGGAATGGGGTACAATTGCGGGATCGATGGTGGCCAACACATTCACAACACGTGACGTAACACGTGGAGCAATCTTGTTTTCCCATTGCTCGTGCGGATTTGATGCACGGCGGCCGACATTTACTTTGAACGCGGAGGTGATGTATCCCAGATAGACCGGACGGCCATTCAATAATCGACCGTGCCCAGTTGGTGCGAGCGACCGTATCGTCTCGTAATCGGTGATCCACTTTCCCACAGCGCGTCCCACAGTTGACAATGC
The DNA here is from genome assembly GCA_020426065.1 of Planctomycetaceae bacterium. Lineage (GTDB taxonomy): Bacteria > Planctomycetota > Planctomycetia > Planctomycetales > Planctomycetaceae > Rubinisphaera. The sequence continues at coordinate 1,638 of JAGQQT010000284.1, forward strand.
ACGCAGCGAAAACAGGTCGGCGGCTACTGGTGTGATGAAGTAATCCGAATCGAGTAGGACGACACGATTCAACGGACCGACATTCGGCCCCACGTCATACATCACGACATCTGCCTGGTATTTGGACGCCAGTATTTCGACCGCGTCCGACAGCGCGCGAAGAACGTCGTAGCCGCGTTCATTGCGAGCGAACGACCGAGTCCAGGCGTCGGGTAACTCCTCTTCGTAATCTGCCAAAAGTACATCGCCAGGCGCGATGAACACTTTTTCATGCGTCGTTGCGTAAACGGGGATTTCGATTGGGCCGCCTCGGCCACGAACTACCGGCTTGATTGCACTCCAAAGCGTTGCACCTGCATCGTCATCATCGGAGTCACCAAGCAGCGCGTCGATCTGGCGTTCTTCGAGATAGAAAGACGTAAGATTGCATTGCGGATCCGCGTCGATAAGCAGAACGCGAAATCCGAGATCGCCGAGAGCGGCGGCGATGTTAACCGTTAGGGTCGTCTTCCCGACACCGCCCTTATGGTTGAAGAGAACGATTTTTTTCATCAGTGCCCCTGATAGTGGTTTCTATTGCAGAACTTGTTATTTGCCAGAACGGTTCTGTCTAAGTCGGGTGTGGATTCTATCTAAGTCTGAAAAAATTCTGCAGATGGGGTCAGGACTTGTCAACTGCCAGAAGGGATAGAGAGCACATTCGGGATACTGACGCTGTTGGAGCAAGTCCGTGCAGCGTTGTGGGTTGGGCAGTATTCGTGGAAGTCCGAGAAGGTTTGTGTCGTCTGGTTCGAGAAGTACTTGAAGTCTGGCTGAAAACAGAATCTCAATATTTTGCAGCATCCTTGGGAATTGGACACTGCGCGTTAATCAGCCTCAGCCACAAATCCATTGCCGAACCCACTCCACTTGTGCAGTGAGTGTGTCGGGCGGTAGGATGAAAACATGCCAGCCGCCGAGCAATATCTGAAACCGGAGGTGATCCGGAATGTCGCCCGCCTTGATTTGCGGGCCCGGTTCATTGTCGAGGGATTTTTGAGCGGGCTGCACGCCAGTCCGTTTCATGGGTTCAGTGTCGAATTCAGCGAGCATCGCCGCTACTCGCACGGAGATGATCCGAAGGACCTGGACTGGCTGGTGTACGCCAAGACAGATCGCTACTTCATCAAGAAGTATCAGGCGGAGACCAATATCACCGGTTACCTGCTGCTCGATCTCTCCGAGAGTATGGGCTACACCTTCCGGCAGCAGTTGTCCAAATTTGAGTATTCGGTTTCCCTGGCCGCCGCTCTGGCCTACATGATGATCCGGCAACAGGATCCGGTGGGGCTGGTGACGTTTGACCGCAATCTGCAGACAATTCTCAAGGCCCGCAGCCGGCGTTCGCAACTGGCTAATATTCTGGCGGTGCTGGCCAAGGCAAAGCCGACGGGCGAAACCGATGTGGCCGCCGCCCTGAAACGATTCGCGCCAATGGTCAGGCATAAGAGCCTGCTGATGGTTTTCAGTGATCTGCTGGTCGATCCCGAGCCGGTGCTGCAGGCCTTGCGGATGATTCGCTACGCCGGGCACGATATTATTCTGTTCCACGTGCTGGACGAGGCGGAGGTCAGCTTTCCGTTTACTGGTTCGGTGTTACTGCGGGATCCGGAAACGGCCGAGGAAATGAAGCTGGATGCGTCCGGAATGCGTCAGGATTATCTGGATGCGGTCGCCGCTCTGCGGGACCAGTACAAATCGGAAGCGGCTCTGGCGGGGATCGATTACGTTCCGCTCGACACGAGCATGCGATTCGATACCGCTCTGATTGAGTATCTTTCCCAGCGGAAAGCCCGTTTTTGAGATCCCGGGCCGGTTTTTTGCGAACCTTTGCCGGCGGGATTTTTTCGGATGTATACAACGGCACCCGAGAGCCTTAAACTTCCCGCTGATCTTTTCCCCAATTGACCCTTTTACGGACAATCTGCAGTCTCATGCCCCGTTACGATCACTCAGTGGTGGAACCCAAATGGCAGGCGTTCTGGGCCAAAAACCAGACATTTGTCACCCCCAACCAGCCTCCCGCCAACTCCACCGGGAAAATGTACGTCCTGGACATGTTCCCTTACCCTTCGGGAGATGGGCTCCATGTGGGGCATCCGGAAGGCTATACCGCCACGGATATTCTGTGCCGGTTTGCCCGGGCTCGCGGGAAACATGTGCTGCATCCGATGGGTTGGGATGCCTTCGGCCTTCCGGCAGAACAGCACGCCATCAAAACCGGCACCCATCCGCGTGATACCACCTACAAGAATATCGATACCTTCCGCCGTCAGCTGCAGATGCTTGGCTTCAGTTACGACTGGTCGCGGGAAATCTCCACCACCGATGAGAATTACGTCCACTGGACACAGTGGATTTTTCTGCAGCTGTTTGGCAGCTGGTATGATCCCGAACTGGAGTGGACCGGACCAGATGGTAAAGCCCGCTGCGGGAAAGCCCGGCCGATCAGTGAATTGCCCATTCCGGAAAGTGTGAGTGCGGAGGGGGCCGCTGCGGTGAGGCGGTACCAGGATCAGCATCGGCTGGCCTATCAGTCCGATGCTCCGGTCAACTGGTGCCCGGCGCTCGGGACGGTTCTGGCCAATGAAGAGGTGACCGCCGATGGCAAAAGCGAGCGTGGCAATCATCCGGTCGAGCGACGCAAGTTGCGGCAATGGATGTTGCGGATTACCGCCTATGCCGAACGCCTGATTCATGAACTCGAAGAACTCGACTGGCCGGAGTCGGTCAAGCTGCTGCAGCGAAACTGGATTGGCCGCAGCGTAGGCGCGGAAGTGGACTTCTATGTTCCGGGAGGAACTGACAGCCTCGGATTTGTGGAATGGACCACGGCTCGAGAAGGTGCAGGATTCCCGGCGGAACCGGAATCGAATGTGCTGCGGGTCTATACCACGCGTCCGGATACGCTGTACGGAGCGACCTACATGGTGGTTGCTCCCGAGCATCCGATTGTCGATCGGATTGTGACTGGTCCGCAAAAGGCAGCGGTCGAGAAGTATCGTCAGCAGGCTGCTCACAAAAGTGACCTGGATCGGACCGATCTGGCCAAGCAGAAAACGGGCGTGTTCACGGGAGCGTATGCCATCAATCCGGTGAACGGCAAAGAGATTCCGATCTGGATTGCCGATTACGTGCTGATCAGTTACGGCACCGGGGCGATTATGGCCGTCCCCGCTCATGATGAGCGTGACCTGGAATTTGCGCAGACGTTTGATCTGCCGGTTATTCCCGTGGTGCAGCCGCCCGATGCTGCAGCGGATCCGATCGGCTTTACCGAACATGGAACGGCCATCAACTCCGGCGACTACGATGGCACTCCAACTGCTGAGTTTAAGCAGAAGATTACTGCGGACCTGAACCGTTCCGGCATTGGCCGCGAGGCGGTCAATTATCGTCTGCGCGACTGGCTCTTTTCCCGTCAACGTTACTGGGGCGAGCCGTTTCCGATCTGGCATGAACTGGATGCGGAAGGACAACCGACCGGACTGGTGCGAGCGGTAGAGGAATCAGAATTGCCGGTCACGCTGCCGGATATGGATGATTTCGCTCCCAAAGGAACGCCAGATCCTCCGTTGTCTGCTGCTCCGGAAAGCTGGTTGTATGCCACCGCTCAGGATGGCACAAAACTGAGACGGGAAACCAACAGCATGCCGCAATGGGCGGGGAGCTGCTGGTACTATCTGCGGTTCTGTGATCCCAAAAACGGGAACGTGTTTATCGATCCGGAAGTCGAAAAATACTGGCTCCCCGTGGATGTCTACATTGGAGGAGCGGAGCATGCGGTGCTGCACCTGCTGTATTCCCGCTTCTGGCATAAGGTGTTGTTCGACCTGGGGCACGTGCAGTCCCCCGAGCCATTCCACAAACTGGTAAACCAGGGGATGATTCTCGGCGGATATGAATATCACTGCTCCATTGCCGATTACAAGGAAAATCAACAGAAGTTGAGTGATGCGGAGGTGGAAGGTGTGCTGCAGAACAGCGACGATGAGAAGAAGGATCCAACCTATATTCTCAAACTCATGGTGAAAAAGGACAGCGGC
>JAGQQT010000285.1 GCA_020426065.1 Planctomycetaceae bacterium
TCCAGAGCAGGTCCACACCGTTTCGATTGAAATCCATCCAGAACAACCGGATCGTCAAAGCGTGGCATTTCGGCTGCAGAATCCGGAAGAAGAGTTGAAAGCCCCCAAGTACCAGGGGACGCGAGTTCGCGTTGGCCAGATCCTGCTGCTGGGTGAACTGGTTCCCTGACAAAAAATTCAGTTTGAAAGTGATAGAGAATGGAACGAAGGACTTTTCTGCAGGTGCTGGCGGCCACTGCCTGCTCCGCTTCAATGGCCAGGGCTGAGGGACGAGCACCCCGAATACTGCTCCGCTCTTCCTGGCAGGTTGTCAACATTGGTGATATTGCCCATACCCCAGGTGTTCTGGCCCTGATTGAGAAACACATTCCCGATGCGGAAGTGATTCTGTGGGCTTCTTCCGATCTTTCGGAGGAAGTTGCAGCCATGGAACATCGACGGTTTCCAAAACTGAGAATCGTCAAGGGGCGTATCGGTTCAGATGGCAAGGCCTCCAATCAAGAGCTGGCTGAGGCGGTGAGCTGGGCAGACTTTCTGCTGCACGGTTCAGGACCATCGCTGGTCGCTGCAGGAGATGTGGCTGCCTGGGTGAAGCATGTTACCAAGCCGTTTGGTGTTTATGGAATCACGTACGGCTCGTTCTGGGATCAGGATCGTAAGGATCTGTTGAGCCAGGCGGAGTTTGTCTATTTCCGGGATTCCGTTTCGCTCGAACATGCCAGAGAGCAGGGGGTAAACTGTCCGGTGATGGAGTTCGGACCAGACGGAGCCTTTGCCTGCGATTTGCGGGATGATGAGCGGGCCATCCGGTTCCTGCAGGAGCACAAACTGGAAGAAGGCAAGTTCCTGTGCTGCCTGTCCCGATTGCGATATTCACCCTACTGGACCATTCCCGCCAAGAAACGGGCCATTGATCCTGAACGACATGCATTCAATGAAAAGATGAAGGAGCACGATCATGCAGCTCTGCGGCAGGCCATCATTGCGGTTGTGCGGGAAACTCCCCTTAAGGTTCTGTTGTGTCCGGAAGACATGACACAAATGGCGGTGGGCAAGGAGATGTTTTATGACCAGTTGCCGGATGATGTGAAACCCAAAGTCGTGTGGCGGGAAAAATTCTGGCTGACCGATGAAGCCCTCAGTACCTATATCCGCAGTGCAGGGATATTCGGCAGTGAAATGCATTCCCCGATTATGGCTATCGGAAACAACATTCCTGCCATCGTGTGCCGGTTTGAACAGCAGACCAGCAAGGGTTTCATGTGGCGGGATATCGGTTTGGGAGACTGGCTATTCGACCTCGATCAGGAAGCCGATCACGCCCGCATCGTGCCGGCGGTGCTGGATCTGGCGACAAATCGGGAAGCAGCCATGGCACGTGTTGAAAAAGCCCGAGCTTATGTCGAAAAACGCCAGCAGGAAACCATGGCGAAGGTGAGCAGTTGCCTGCCAAGATCATGAGTTCTCTCGATAATGAAAAGGCCTCGAACAGTGATTTGTTCGAGGCCTTTTATATTGGGTGGTCCAAGCTCAGCAGCGGCTGATCAGAATTCGCCAACCACATCACCATCGTCAATACCGACAAGACGTTCGAGGACACTGTTGGTGTCCCAGGCACCGTCATTCTGCAGGTCGACGTTCTCTGAGATAAACCGCACAGATCCATCTCCCAGGACGAACTGTGCTCCACCGGCGTGACGGCTGCTGAAGGCCTGGCTTCGGTCAGTATTTGCACCTGTCAGGGCAACGTTAATGGGATAACGAACTGATCCGGCAATTGTCATGAATCCCTGGTTCCACGATGCACCATTATCCTGGGCAGAAGGACCATTTCCGTTGGCATCTCGAACTGCCAGCAGTGTTCCTGCTGACATGCGTACTCCATTGAGACGCCAGGCCCGCTCTCCTACCAGCAGCGTATTGCTGGTTCCGTCAACAATGTCAGTAAATCCCGTATTGCTGTTCCGATAGAATGCACCAATCGCTCCGGTCGTTCCAACACGAGGATTCGAGGCTCTGCCAATACGAATCGAGGCAATATTGTTAACCAGAATATAGTTGGTGATCCCTAATCCAATATTTGGTCCACCAGATGAACCAGGCACATTATTGATCGCGTAGCCTGGATCAGTTCCAGATGCGTGTCGTTTGGGTTTGCCGCCATCTGATGGGCAGTTGAAAACTTCCTGGAATTGAGTCATGTCTTGCTCATTGGCAGCGATTGCCGCAGAAGCAGGTTTGTTGCCTGGATCCAGAATATCGTAGAGAGCTGACAGTTCTACAAAGGGAAGAATCATGGCCGACCAGGTCCAGTGGCCATTGTTGTCATTGGAAGCAGTCCAGCCATTCCCGGCATGGTCACGCATATCGACATAGCCCGGAGGCAGGACACGATAGGTGTCATGGTAATTATGCAGGGCCAGCCCGATCTGCTTGAGATTATTCTTGCAGGCTGAACGGCGGGCTGCTTCACGCGCCTGTTGTACAGCAGGCAGCAGCAACGCCACAAGAATCGCGATGATCGCGATGACGACCAGCAGTTCGATCAGGGTAAATCCTGACCGCATTTTTCTTCCTGACATGATAGATTCCTTAAAAAGAGGATTGTAAAAGTTTTTCAACAAAAATAGAGCAAATGACAGACAGAAAAACTGCTGTTCAATGCTGAAATGAGTCTTATTGATTGATGAATGGATCACACACGAGAACTGAAACGAGACACGATCCCAGTGAGTTGAAATCTGGTTTCGGAGGGACACAACATTCTGAGTGATAGGAAACCCAGATTTGAACATGTCGGTCCATGTCTCAATTTTGATCTGTGGTTTCTTATAACTTGATGATTGGTGTCAATCAACCGCAATCCAAAAGAAAACGCGTCAGGCCCTGTGATTGGCATGACGCGTTCATTTGTTCAGGCTTGAGGTGCCAGGATATAGCTGGCCTAGAATTCTCCAACCACATCTCCATCATCGATGGCAATCAGTCGTTCATAGATACTGTCGACTGCATTGGTCGTAGCCAGGTCGATGTTTTCAGAAATGAACCGCACGGATCCATCACCCAGTACAAACTGGGCTCCCCCCTGATGTCGGCTGCTGAATGCCTGACTGCGGCTGGTATTGGCTCCAGTCAGTGGGGTGTTGATCGGAAATGCACTTGAACCGGCGATTGTCATCAATCCCTGATTCCAGGCTGGACCATTATCAGCAGCTGTTGGCCCCACATTGGTATTGTCGCGGACAGCCATGAATGTGCCGGCAGACATTCTCACGCCGTTCAGTCGCCAGGCACGTTCCCCAGCGAGAATTGTGTTGCTGGTTCCGTCGGTCAGATCGGCAAAGTTGGTCCGGTTATCCCGGAAGAAGGCCCCGTTTGCACCAGTGGAACCATCATTGGGGTTTGTCGCACGGTTAATACGGACGTCACGGCTGTTGTTGGCAACAACGTAGTTCGTAATGGGCAAACCTGTGTTAACGTCGCCCGGCTGAATGTCAATGGCATAACCTGGATCTGTTCCCGGGCTGTGTACTTTAGGCTTACCACCGTCAGATGGACAGTTGAACGACTCCTGGTACTGCTGGAAGGTTTGAGTGTTGGCAGCCATGGCAGTGGAGGCAGGTGTGTTGCCAACGCCGAGAGTATCGTACACGGTTCCCAGTTCCATGAAGGGGAGCAGCATGGCTGACCAGCTCCAGTGGCCATCGTCGTCCCCGACAGCTGCCCAGTTGTTGCCGGAACTTCCACGCATATCAACATAACAGGGAGGCAGGACGCGGTGGGTGTCGTGATAATTGTGCATGGCCAGTCCAAGCTGCTTCAGGTTGTTCTTGCAACTGGAGCGACGAGCAGCTTCCCGGGCCTGCTGAACTGCAGGCAGCAGCAGGGCCACAAGTATTGCTATGATTGCAATAACTACGAGTAGCTCGATAAGTGTAAACGCACTGCGTAACTGGGAGCGAGGCATAACGGTGTCCTTAAAAAGAAAGAATGGAATAGCCCGTCCAAATAGTTAGGGATAACAAGTATTGTAAGCAGATCTGATATTACTTGGTTGTCAGATCGAAATTGAGAGTATTTGATCCTTTACTGACCTCAGCAGTCAGTTCGGATTCATCATGATACTTTGCTGGCAGAAGCTCTGCTCTTCCCTCGACCAGCGGTTGATCTCCTTCTCCACCCGTTTGATCACGGGCAGTCCGAATCGACACTGTATGTGTCCCGGGAATGGCCCCGTATTGCTCTGATGTATACATTAGTGAGTATTTCCCGTCAGCGGTGGTGATCCCCATGGAGGGACGACCAGATGCAGGCTGAAAAGTAACTGTGGCCCCTTCAATGGGAGCGCCGTCAACGGTTACAGTACCATCAACCTTTCCCAGATCAGGTCCACTGGAGCCTCCGCAACCCAGGCAAGGGAGAAACAGAGAAGTGAACACCAGGGAGAGAAGGTAGTTTCTGTGGAATTGTGACATTTTTCTCTTCAGGCTCGAACAGTGGGTGGAAGAAAAGCAGTTGATAAGATGATCAATACCCTGCATGGATACCCGCGACAGGATCATGGATCCCTGCTGCTGGATGCCTGGGCTTTAAACCCATTATAACCATCGGCTTCAACTGGAATTTTCAGGTCAATAGTAGTCGACTTTTCTTCGAGAGACATTTCCATGGGAAATGCAACACAAATCGATTCAACAGGGGGGACTTCCTGAGTCTCATCCGCCACTTCCGGAGGACGTTGTTTCAGGGCAGTAATCTTGAGGATTGCCGCTCCTCCAATAAAGCCTCGACCACCATTGGCGGAAGTATCGTATTTTCCATCAATGATCTCTGCCACGCCACGAGGCCCATCGTTCCCCTTCTCAACATCAGGCAGGAACTCAACCTGACCATACACAACCGGCTGGCCTTCAAATGTGACGGTACCAGAATACTGGTAGAGCTGAACCGAATCTCCCGATCCGCAGCCTGCCAGTAAAGACGTAACAGTCAGCAGGATAGTGCACCGTAAAGTGTGAATCATTAACATCTCTTCAGCAGACTAAGTATCCATGTCAACAAGAAACAGCCAGCAGGTTCCCCTGCTGGCTGAAATAACCAGAAAATTTATCAGAACTCGCCGACAACCATTTCATCTTCCATGCTGGACAGGAACTGGTAGGTCGTGAAGTTGATATTCTCAGAAACAAAGCGAACACCACCATCAGCCAGGCAGAACTGGGCTCCACCTTTGTGAGGACTGCTGGCACAGACATCGTTGAAACGATGATTAGGATCGGAGCCAACATAATAGGCTGGACGTTCGTTGATCGCTTTCTTGATATTCTTGCAGCAGTACATGGCTGCGTCTGCGCCGCTGGAACTGGCTCCCTGCTGCCAGGGACGGTAGGGGCTCGAGCCGCTGCTTTCCCGTCGACCGGAATATTCCATCACAATGAAAGTGTTGGATGTGCCATCGACGACATCAGCCATCTGCCGGGTCTGGTTCATGGTGAGGATACCAGACTGGGCAATTCCTCCCTGGGCATTGGCACTGGTTCCTGCAAACTGGTAGTTTCTCGCTGGGGAGGCACCGGTTACTGCTCCGAATGGTCCAGCCACGCCGACATAGTGTGCTGTTGGAACATTGGTTACGTTTGATTCCTTGTCTGCATTGCGGGCACTGGGGCAGAAATAGGGAGTCACTGAGTTTTCAGCATTCGTAACGTTGAC
>JAGQQT010000286.1 GCA_020426065.1 Planctomycetaceae bacterium
CGTCATAGAGAGCCAGGTCAGCGGGCAGGCCACTGTAAGGTTCGTGGGGGGAGCCGAACCAGATCACGAGGAAAAACGGAGTCTGTTGTTTCCGGGAGCGTTCAACGAAATGGATCGCCTCCTCAATCAGAATCTCAGAACTCTCCCCTTTGATTTTCTGCGGCTCGGCACCATTTCTGGACAGGACCGGATCGAGTTCGAAAAAGTTATCGTGCGAAAGCCACTCATCAAATCCCATGCTGCCTGGTGAGGTGGGAGAATCAATTTTCACCGGCCCCAGGTGCCATTTGCCAATGTGAGCACAGCGGTAGCCCGCCGCTTTGAGCAGTTGGGCGATCGTGATTTCCTGCGGACGAATGGAATAGTTCGGCTCAAAGGTGCCATATCGATTGGGATGCCGCCCTGTCAGCACACTTCCTCGCGTAGGGGAGCAGGTAGGATGAGCGGAGTAAAACCGATCGAGTCGCAAACCACTGGCAGCCATCTGATCCAGTACCGGAGTTTTCAGCCAGGGATGCCCGTTGTAACCGGTTTCATCCCAACCATGATCATCCCCCATCATCAGGACAATGTTTGGATGGGTTGGTCTGTTTTCTGCTGAGGCAACGTTTCCATTCAGGACCAGGCCCAGCAGGAGTCCGGACTGAAGTGAGAGGAGCAGAAATGAACGCATCATGGTTACCTCACAGCAGATTGAGAGCAGGTCAGCAGAGGAATGGATGGTAAACCGTTAACGGGCCACAATTTCCTGAAACACATCTACGCGGGGAGGCTGAGCCAGAACCGGTCCGAGATCTTCCAGCAGTTGAGACAGGTAAGGTTGCTTCAGATGGGAATCCAGTGCGGCCAGATTCTGCCAGTGTTCAACAACGATAAAATTCTCTGGCTGTGTAGTCTGTTGCAACAGCCGGTAAGTGTAGTTTCCTTCTTCTTTGACTGTCTGCAGCAACGGCTGATGAAAGGCTTTTTCCATCGCCAGTTCCTGGCCCGAATGGACCACGAAATAGACCAGCATCTGAAAAGTCTGACTGGGATCTTTCAGCTGGGAACCGACTTCTGCAGCCAGAGGGTGAAGTTCTTCTTGTGACATCTCAGGGATTCCTGTCTGTAATACGGGGCAAGGTATCATCCGAGGTTACGGGACGACGGGATTTTTGCAACCACATGACAGTTTTGGCAGTATGATCGGTACAGAGACTGGCTGATGAGGCATTTTGTCTATCCCACGCAACCCTGTTTTCTGATGAGTTTGGAATCTGATCGAAAACTTCAGGAACAGGCTACTATTCCGTTCCCTGACCCGACTACAATCAGATCAGTGGGCTGCAGACAACCTGAAAGACCATGTGGGCTGAAAGTGTAAGTGTATCATGATTGATTATCAGATCACTCGAGTGGGAGAGAATCCGGAAATCCTGGTGATGTCCCTCTCGGGGAAGTTGGACAACAGTTCGGCGGATTTCTTCTTTAACTGTCTCGAAGGGGAAATTGACGACGGCTACCATTACATCGTGGTCGATTGCGAGGAACTCGAATTCATTTCGAGCCTGGGAATAGGAATGCTGCTTCGGATTCAATCCCGGCTTTCGCATCGTGGTGGTGTTGTCAAACTGGCGTCAGTACATGGAATAGTTGCTACGGTGCTGCATTCGGTTCGTCTGGACCAGCTGTTCAATATGTACGGGTCGGTTGATGAGGCGGTTCACTCTTTCGCCCAGACAGCCTCACCCTGAGCCTGCTCCGAACCTTTACGTGATTTTCTGATTTCCCATGACGGTTTCTGCACCTGCTTCTGCTGACACGAAAACACAACCGGTCCTCCTGTTTGACGGGGTGTGCGGGTTGTGTAACTCATTTGTTGATTTCATCATGAAGCGGGATCGACAGGGGCATTTTCTCTTCTCACCACTGCAAGGTGAATTTGCTGCCGATCACACCACTGCTGAAGATCGTGAACAGCTCAAAACCGTCGTCCTGGTGCTGGGAGACCGGACTTATCGACGTTCTGCAGCGGTTGTCCGCGTGTTGTGGCAAATGGGATTTCCGTGGTCCTTGTGTGGCACCATGTTGTGGCTGATTCCGCAGCCATTGAGAGATCTCGGATACAAAATGGTTTCGCGATCCCGCTATCGTCTGTTCGGGAAAAAAGAATCCTGCCGCCTGCCGACTCGTGAGGAACGAGCCCGTTTCCTCGATTGAAATCCGAACGATCTGCGTCTAGGTTGTGAGTAGAGTTGAATTGTTCTTCGTTCAGGAAACGGAAGAATGTTTGGCTGACCATCGCAAGCCTTTACCACGAGATTGAACTATGAATCTGCTTCGAACTCTGCTGTTCTGCCTGCTGACTTATGGCTTCCTGCAGGAAGCCCCGGAGATTTCCGCCGCTCAGAAACCGAACATCATTCTGTTCATTGCCGATGACATGGCCTGGGATGACTGCACCGCTTACGGTCACCCACACATTCAGACTCCCTACCTGCAGCAACTGGCTGATCAGGGAATGATTTTCCATAACGCCTATCTGACCTGCAGCTCCTGCAGTCCCAGTCGATCCAGCATTCTGACCGGGCGTTATCCGCATTCAACGGGAGGAGCATTTCAGCTGCATAACAATCTTCCATCCGATCAGGTGGGATTTGTTTCACTTCTCAGGGAAGCCGGCTATTACACCGCACTGGCTGGGAAAATCCATCCACGGAATTCTTTTGCAGAACGGTTCGACACGATCCTCGGAACCGGAGCTGGCAATTCCGGTGGGTAAGGGGAATGGGAAAATGCGTTACAGGGATGTCCCCAGGATCGACCTTTCTTTTTATGGCTCGCCTCAACTGATCCGCATCGGGGATATCAGCCGGAGACGATTCCGGTGCCACATCAGCCCAAAGATGTCATCGTCCCACCCTACCTGCCGGATGTTCCGGAAGTGAGAGAGGACCTGGCATTGTATTACGATGAGATTTCCCGACTGGACAGCTATGTGGGCAAGACCTTGATGCTGCTCGACAAACTGGGGCGGGCGGAGAACACACTCGTCGTGTTCATCAGTGACAATGGGCGTCCCTTTCCCCGTTGCAAAACAACGGTCTACAACAGTGGTGTCAAAACGCCCTGCCTGATTCGCTGGCCGGGCAAGATCAAACCAGGTTCAAAGTGCGAACAGTTAGTCAGTGTGGTCGATCTGGCTCCCACGTTCTGCGAAGTCGCGGGAGTGGATCCGAGTATGACTTTTCAGGGACAGACCATCTCAAAGTTGTTTGATGATCCCAAACAACCCGTGCGGGATTACATTTTCGCAGAGCACAACTGGCATGATTTCGACGATTATCAGCGGTCCTGCCACAGCCTCTATTTCAATTACATCCGTACCGAGTACACCGATTTACCGGGAACTCCGCCGGCAGATGCGGTCAAGGGAGCCAGTTTTCAGGCGATGCTCAAGCTGCAGGCGGAAGGAAAACTGAACGAGGATCAACTCTATTCGTTTACGAAACCGCGAGCCCGTGAAGAACTGTATGATGTTCAGAACGATCCGCACGAATTACATAATCTGGCCGAGGATCCCAAATACGCCTCGCAATTGAAGCTCCTGCGTGAGAGACTGGATCAGTGGATGCTGGAAACAGCAGATGAAATCCCACAGGAACGTCGTTCCGATGAATTCGATCCGGTCACCGGGGACCGCTTACCCAAAAAAGACCGTTCCTGAATGCGGGAATCTGTACCTGCTGTGTGGGGGTTCCGGGTTCAGCGTAAATCCGCACAGATCCATTGATGAGCCAACATTGTCGGAGTAATTGTGTCGATAGAGATTCGCACCTTTGATGGATCAGCGGAACAGCTCAGCAGCTTTGTCGTTGAGACCTGGCTCAAATCCTACGCAGGCAAGATGCCTGTTCCGGACTGGCACGCCCGTTATTTCGACTGGCAGATGACGGGCTCTCAGTATGCAGATCGTGATTACCTGGTCACCGCCTGGGATAACGGAAATCTGGTTGGCTGTATTCTGGGGATTCCTTTTCCCATCTGGTACTTCGGTGAAGAGCGTCAAGGATCTCAGGGCAGCTGGTTAACAGTTTCTGCAGAAGCGCGCAGATCTGGTGTCGCCCGCATGATGGTTGATGAACTGGATCGTCGGCAACGGGAAAAAAACTGTCTGGGACGTATTGGCTATGCCTATCAAGGATCGAAACTTTCACTGGGCCCCCGTTTCTGGCTGGCGGCCCGCAAGAAGTCCAATCACATCCGCCCTGTTCGACTGTGGGCCCGATTGCTCAATTCGGATGCGGTCCGCAACTGGACCAATCATGCCATGGAACGGTTTCTGTTAAAAGTTCTGCCCAATTCGGTCTGCAGTATCGGTCGAGTCAATCCCGCTCATCAGATGCGAGAGTATCGGGATGCGGATCTGGAAACCTGCCGGGAACTGATCAACCATCAGGCAAAGCAGACGGATCTGGGGGTGCTCTGGACACCCGAACGTTTGCGTTCACAACTTCAGTATGAGGACTTCGTCAACACGATTCTGTTTGAACGTGAAGGTCAGGTGAAGGGGTTTATTAACTATCACAAGTTGCCCCTGACTTTGTGCGGCACGATTTCCGCTGCCATTATCGACCTGTATCATTGTGAATTGCTGAATCACAGGGAAAATGTTTCCTTTCTGAATTCATACTTCCTGCAGATGAGAGAAGAAGGCGTAAAGATCATTCTACTGCGGGAATTTGCCGCTCAGCCTACCCGGGCACTCCTGCAGACACGCTTTGTTCCCCAGGCCAATGAATCGACCTTGCTGTTCTCGCGATCAGATTCCCAAACCCCATCCTCTGAACAGAAGGTCCGTCGGTTTCAGGTATTATGGCGATAATTTCCCTGGATTTGTCCCTGAACCAATGAGTGGGGGTCTTGCAAAGTGCTGATTTGCTGTTTAACTGAATCTAGAGTTTAATAGCTCTGAGAAACATCCGCCTGATATAGATCAAGTTCTGTTTAACCGTGTGGCCCGTGGAGACTTCGATTAACCCTCCAACAGACATCAGCACTGCGATTGAGACGCAGCCAGGTACCACTATGCCGCCCCAGGTCGAGCAGTGTGCCTATCAGCATGGTGCAATGCCAGACTCCTATCTGGTGACCGAACCGGATTATCAGCAATTCTGGAACCGGAGACAGACCGGTATGATCGGTTATCTCCGGGACCGTCACTATCTGCACCTGATGGGAGGTCTGATCTGTCCTCCTGAAGATCGGGAGGAGTTGCTGCGGGAGTTCTGCGAATTTGTCGATGAGCATCGACTGCTTCCGTCATTCTTTTCCATTCCCGAATGCGATGTGGAACTGTTTGCCAGTTATGGATACCAGGTAACCAAATTCGGCGAGGATGCCCGACTTAAACTTCCCAGACATTCCTGGCAGGGAAAATCCTATTCCTGGGTCCGGAGGCAGGTCAGTTATGTGACCCGGCAGGGTTATGTCGCCCGGGAGATTCAACTCGATGATCTCTCGGATGAAGAACGACACCAGGCCTTTGAACATCTGCAGGAGATGAATGAAGAGCAATTATCTCATCGGGTACTCAAGCATGAGATTGAGTTACTGGAAGGACGACTGATTCCGGATGCTTTTTATCGTCGCCGACTTTTTATCGCTCATCCAGCGGACGAGCCAGATAACTGGCA
>JAGQQT010000287.1 GCA_020426065.1 Planctomycetaceae bacterium
CCAGTAACGGTCCCCATCCCGCATCCGGGTGAACTGATCCACCAGCACAGTCCGCATCAGTTCGCCTACGCTGCTGCCGACAACATGATCTTCAGCCAGCATTCCCACCCAGACATCAATCTCATCCACGGAGGAGTAAACGGACTGCAGGGCTGCCACAACGTCGGGATTTGAGGAGATCTCTTCAAAACTCGTAACTGGCGCCAGACCATAATCGACACGGGTCTGATTGTAATCTGCCAGACCATGATCCCGCCCTCGCTGAATATTCAGTGAAGCCAGATCGAAGCCACCAGAACCGGGAGGGCCAAACAGGAAGTTGCGGACATCATCCACAATCTGGTTGTCCAGTTCCTGGGCAAGTTGAGCGGCACCTCCCTGCAGCAGGGAATCAATTCCCGTGGCAGCCAGTTCAGACGGATTGAAGAACGCATTTCGAAGTTCGATGTTGCCTTCGGCAGCTGTCGTTCCATCCGCATTCAGACGCTGCAGTGTGGGCGAGAGCAGGCTGTGCCCCAACCGGTACGCTGCGGTGGAAAACACGTTGGCAATTCCGGGATTCACGGTGCTGTCGTAACCCGAGTAGGCATCGATCGCACCATTCCCCAGCAAAGCAGGCAGGAATTCATTATAAGTGATTGCCTGCAACTCGGCCCGGACAATGGCGCGGGCTTCCTGATAGATTTCTTCATCGGAGAGCAAGGGGTTATCCCGGGCAATCCGCTCCGCCTGCTGATTGTGTTCGCGAACCCAGAGCGTCTGCATGGATGACAGCGCGATGTTTTCATTGGCTCGCACATCTCCGGCCAGGAATAAAGCTGATGATGTGCCACCTGCATTGGGCAATCCCGCTTCATTGAACGGGAGCAGATCTCCCGCACTGGTCTTCAGCTTGCCACCTGAAAAAGTTCGCAGCTCTGCCGCCCGGACATCATCCGAGCCGTAAACCACAGAACCATCCAGGAAGGCCGTAATCGAGTTAATCTGCTGACGGGGATTGCTGGCGTCAGTTCCAGTGGTGTCATCATAATCGGATCGGGTCAATCCAATCTCCTGGGTGCCGGTCCCGAAAGGATCAAAATAAGGATCGCCCGTCGGGACCTGGATATTCGCCGTTTCTCCGTTGGTGTTGCCATCGGTCAGGTCAATGTCATGATCAATGAACTGCCCCCAGATCCAGATGTAATCAGTCAGGTATCGATCATTAGAAGTCAACTCCGACTGACTCGCAACGGCATTGCTGACCTCTCGAGCACTGGCACGCAGGTCTCCAGCCAGTGAGGAAATGCCATCCCCATATTCTACTGATGTCAACCGCAGCAACTGCTCTCCGGAACTCCCCCAGTCGGTGTTGTTGACGTTGTTCCCTGAGCCATCAATGCTGGCATATCCCACAAATCCCTGGACACCACTGAGCAGCATCCGCTGCTCGCAGGTTTCAATCTGAAAAGCCCCCGCCAGTTTGTGCAGGCGTCGATGGGCACGTAATTTGATGAGGTTTCGAGGTGTCATGACTTAATACTCCGTGGGCCCGAAAGGTCGATGCAAGCTCAAGATCATCAGCTTGCCAGATGGGTGATTTTCAGGGCGACAACTAATCAAAACTGACTGTCTCAGTTTGATGAATTGCCCCGCTAAATCACTAAACGGAGCCCAAACGTTGATTCCACAAAAAAATCCGAACTGACCATCACGATAACCAGCTCAAGTTCATGGTTGCCAGAGGCCAAATTGGGGTTTCAGGAAGGTTTAGTAAATAATTCTGGTTGTGACGGTTGTCATGTTCAGGGAACAGGTGTCATCTACTACGATTGCTTTCCTGTATCATCGACAACTTTCCCAATCATCGTGAGCAGGAGGTCATTCTGCTTGCGATTCAGCCCTCCCTTGGGGTTTAATGTTCGATATTCTGTCAGTTGACTTCCATTTCCGATTCGGCCTGCACTATGTCTGCAGAATTCGAGCATCCTTATCTGGGACTTCCCGAGAATCAGTTCGCTCGGGCTGCGCTCGATCGTCTGCTCGGTCCGGATCCGGATGTCTCCCCCCGGCTGCTGTTTTTGTACGGCCCTTCCGGAAGCGGGAAAAGCCATCTGATCCACGAAGGGATGACTTCCTTCCTGGAACGCTATCAGGATGCGAGTTACCGGGTGCTCCCGACATACGAATTCACCTCGATGAATGTCGAGGCGGCTGCTTCCGGCTCCAGCGTGGCGGTACTTGAAGATCTGGCCGATGTTGATCTGTTTGTCTGTGAGGAAATCCATATCCTGGAACGCCAGACCTGGCTGCAGAAAAAGTTCATCGTTCTGATCGACGAAATTCTGGCTCGCGGCGGACGAGTTATTCTCACCAGCCAGTTTCCCATTGGTGAATTCCAGAACACACTCCCCAAGCTCGTCAGTCGCTGCCATTCAGGAATTACCGCTTCGATTCCTCTGCCCGCTCGACACAGCCGTTTGAGCCTGCTGCATCACCTGGCCCAGCAGCGGGAAATTTTTCTTCCAACCGAAGCCGCCGATCTGCTGGCGGACCAGTTGACGGTTTCTCCCCGCGAACTGGTCGGTGTCATGATGCAACTGGAAGCAATCACCCATCTGGAAGGAGCTACGCTCACTTCGGATGTGATCCGGAATTTTCTCGAGCTGCAGCATCAGGACCCGGAGCTGACGCTGGCAGAAATCGCCCGTTCAGTGGCCCGGGAATTTGGAGTCACCGTCAAGGCGATCCGATCGGAAAACCGGGAACGGAGCCTGCTCATCCCCCGGCAAACCGCCATGTGGCTCTCCCGGCAGCTCACGCGGTCCAATTTTGCAGAGATTGGAAAATACTACGGCAACCGCAGCCACAGCACCGTCATGCATGCCTGTCAGGCACTGGAAAAGAAGGCTGCCGACAGCCCCGAACTCGATTCCCGCGTCAGCCAGCTGCGACGCCAGCTGCAGGGCATGCCCTCCAAACCGCGGTAAATCTGCCCCTCATCAGAATACTTTCATCCGTTTGCCGGAATTATCGTTTCCTGCTCCACCGCCGATGCGGAGTTGTGACCCGGATGCCGACCCGATAGATTGTGCCTCGGGAGTGGAACTGAACCCGCAGGGAAACCGTGCGGGGATCCCTCTCCGGACATCGTGCGGCTCCGAACGTCTTACTTCAGCCGATGAAAGTATTCCTTGGAACATCTCATTCCTCATTCCTGGTTTACCGAATCCAGCAGTCTGCTGCTGATCGTGTATGCGATCGGTGGGCTCTATTTCCTGCAGATGGGAGCCGAATGGCTGGTGGAAGGGGCTTCGGCCCTGGCTTATCGACTGGGGATGCCGGAAGTGGTGGTGGGAGCAACCATCGTCTCACTGGGGACAACGACTCCGGAATGTGCGGTCTCGGTGATGGCGGCTTTCAGCGGGAATTCAGGTCTGGCATTGGGTAATGCGGTCGGTTCGGTGATCGCCGACTCCGCTCTGATTTTTGGCCTGGGATGCATGATGACGGTCCTACCGGCAGACCGCTACATCCTCTCCCGTCAAGGCTGGGTGCAACTGCTCTCAGCTGTACTGCTGATGGCCCTGTGTTATTACTCATACGCCCTGCAGGGTGCGGCAGCGGCAATTGAACGCGGACACGGATTGGGACTGCTGGTTCTCCTGGCCGTTTACATGATGGTTTCCATTCGCTGGTCCCGACAGCATCCCGATGCGATCACCGCCCGGGTCTCAGAGAACATTGCCGAACATGCCGAACCGGATCAGCAGGTCCATGTAGCCGATGAACATGTCACTCAGAAGACTGTGCCGGCCTTGATTGTGATGATGATTGCCGGGCTGGCGGTGGTGCTCGTCTCCGGACATTTTGCCATTGAATCGGTTTCTGAACTGGCGGTGCGGATTGGCATTCCCCAGATTGTAATTGCCGCCACACTGGTCGCCCTGGGAACCTCTCTGCCGGAACTGGTTGTCGGCTTCACGGCCATTCGGAAGGGACATCCCGAACTGCTGGTCGGGAATGTGATCGGTGCGGACATTCTCAATATCCTGTTCGTCACCGGGGCTGCGGCATCGGCGGCTCCACTCCCGATCGTGGATGCAACGGCAAAGTTTCCGGAAATCTTTCTGTATCTGCATTTGCCAGCCATGCTGCTGATTCTGGTCTATTTCCGGATCTGTATTTTCTCCGCAACCCGGACTGGCAGCTTTCGCCGCTGGATGGGAATTCCACTGGTGTTGATGTACTTCACCTACGTGATCGCCCAGTTCGCGATCAGCATCTGATGTGGCAGGTAACACTGCGCTCTGCACACTGACAAGACTTTGACCAGAAATGAGTAAACAAGATGGACCTGCAACAGATTTCTGACTTCTCCGCATCAGATTCCTGCGACTGGCTGGTGCTGTTTGTTCCTCCAGCCGGGGAAAAACGTCAACTCCCGCAAAGCCTTTCGGCAATCGAGCCGATTCTGGAACGCCTGGAAGCCGCCGGGGATTTGCCCAAGAAAGCCGGAGATACCAAAACCATTCTCGGTGCCGCTCCCCCTGCTCCACCCAGAATTCTGCTGGTTGGACTGGGTGCAGAGAATCCACAGGGACTCACTGACGGCGAGATCTTCCGTATCTGTTCTATTGCCGCTCGCCAGACCTGCGATCATCCGAATCGAAACGCCACCTGGATTCTGCCACAGCTGGCGGATGGAGCGGCGGGCACTTCCCGCTTTGTCGAACTGGCTGCGACCGCCATCGAAATTGGCGTGCAGACGCAAGCGGTCTATCAGCAGGAACCGAAAAAGCATCCTTTCCAAATGGTGCGTCTGGTCACGCCATCAACTGCAGAGGACTCCACTCTGGAGAAAGGACGAATCGTTGGCCAGGCCATCAACCTCGCTCGCGATTTGATCAATCGCTGCTCCGAAGACATCACCCCCGAGGAATATGCCAATCGGGCTCAGCAGATCGCTCAGGAATGCGGCCTTGTCTGCGAAGTGTTTGATGAACAACGACTGCTTGCCGAGCGGATGACTTCTCTGCTGGCGGTTGCCCGTGGTTCGGATCTGCCACCGCGAGTTGTCAAACTGGAATACGTTGGAGCAGGCGAAGGTAAGCCCTGGATTTCGCTGATTGGCAAAGGGGTCACCTATGATAGTGGTGGATTGTCGATCAAGCCGACCGACAGCATGAAGACCATGAAGTCGGATATGTCTGGAGCGGCATCGGTGCTCGCCATCATTTCCGCCGCCGCTCGACTCAAGCTCCCCGTCAACCTGCGGGCTTATGCGGGGCTGGTGGAAAATATGATCAGTGGTCGGTCCTATCGGGTGGGTGATGTCATTACCGCTCGCAATGGCAAAACCATTGAGGTCCTCAACACCGATGCCGAAGGCCGACTCGTTCTGGCAGATGTGCTGTGTTATGCCGTCGATGAAGGCTGCGAGCGGATGATTGATCTGGCCACTCTCACCGGTTCCTGCGTGGTGGCCCTGGGAGAAGATTACACCGGAGTCTTTGCCAACGATCAGGCCTGGTGCGATCAGCTTTTGAGTGCCGCAGCAAAGACGGGTGAAAAAGTGTGGCAACTCCCGATGTGCGACTCGTTTAACGACCAGCTCAAATCCGACGTCGCCGACTGCAAAAACGTTGGCAGCCGCTGGGGAGGAGCGATTACCGCTGCCAAGTTCCTCGAAA
>JAGQQT010000288.1 GCA_020426065.1 Planctomycetaceae bacterium
CGGAATGTCGAGGACATCTTTGAGTTGTGAAAGCAGGTAGTTGGCATTGAGAACCGCGTGTTCGGAAACTTCCCGCAGCCCTTTTCCGCCCAGGGTACGGATATAGAAGTAACCTCTCAGCAGAATGCCGATGTTCCCCAGGAATGATCGCAACTGTCCGACAGACCGTGGAGGCTGCTCCAGTCGATAGAAGTCATTCCCGCTGGCATCCACCGTTTTGCGGATGACAGGTCCGGGGAGGAAGTCGGACAGGAAATCACGGACAGCAATAGGACCTGCTCCCGGTCCACCGGCACCGTGAGGACCGGTAAAGGTTTTGTGCACGTTGTAGTGCATCATGTCACCACCGAAATCTCCGGGACGGGTTTTCCCGAGGATGGCATTCATGTTGGCACCATCGATGTAAACCAGGCCTCCGACATCATGCAGCATTTTGCTGATCTGCCCGATCTCGGATTCAAACAGCCCAATCGTATTGGGGTTGGTCACCATGAACACGGCGACGCTCTCATCCAGGTGTGCCGCCAGATCTTCCAGGTTGACAAAGCCGGTCTCGGAAGGTTTCAGCTGCACACACTGAAACCCTGCCATCGAGGCGCTGGCCGGATTCGTGCCGTGAGCACTGGCCGGGAAGATGATCTTGGTTCGGTTTTCTCCGCGTGATTTGAAATAGGCGTCTGCGGTCAGCAATGCCGCAAACTCACCATGAGCACCTGCAGCCGGATGCAGCGAGACGCCAGGCAGACCGGCGATTTCTCCAAGCATTTCCTGCATCTCGTACAGCACGCCCAGCAGTCCCTGGATTTCTTCCGCTTCGGCATAAGGATGCACATCAATCAGACCGGAGAGCCCGGCCCAGCGTTCGTGCCGTTTGGGATTGTACTTCATGGTACAACTTCCCAGCGGATAGAAATGGGTATCGACCGACATGTTGCGGCGGGACAGGCCCACAAAGTGACGAACGATATCCCCTTCGGTCAACTCAGGTAGATCCAGTGACTTCTCCGCACGATGCTCATCGGGGATGAGTGCAGACAGGGGATCTGCCGGAAGGCGGGAGTCGACAGGAAATGTCGTGCCGCGACGCCCGGCGACCGAAAGCTCATTTAACAGCTGAATTGCAAGTTGATTTTCCATGATCGTGTTTCTCTGTTGAGAGCGGGGAACATCACTCCGGTTTGATGGCCGAGACCAGCTGATCGATTTCATCCACGGACCTTTTTTCAGTCACCGCAATCAGCAGTGTCTGCTCCGGTACCGGACAGGGGAACGTAAACCGACTCAGATCCGGGCCCAGATCAAACCCGGCCTGTCGTGTGCGTTCGAGGATGACATCGAGCGGCTCATAAAATGTGAACGCAAATTCTTTGAAGATCGGATGGGGAAAGGTCAGTTGCCCCGCACCAGACTGCACCAGTTTCTGAGCCAGATAATTCGCTTTGCGACAGCAGTCGGTTCCCAGTTCCAGGAATCCAGACGGACCCAACTGAGACATGTAAACGGCAGCCCGGAGTGCCATCAGGCCCTGATTTGTGCAGATGTTACTGGTTGCCTTGTCACGGCGAATGTGCTGCTCACGAGTCTGGAAGTTCAGCACGAATGCCCGACGGCCTTCGCGATCGGTTGTCTGACCGATCAGGCGCCCGGGCATCTTGCGAACAAATTCTTCCCGACAGGCCAGCAGCCCCAGGTAAGGACCACCAAACTGGAGGGGAATGCCCAGTGACTGCCCTTCTGCCACGGCAATGTCAAAGCCGTAATCTCCCGGGCGTTTCAGAACTCCCAGGCTGACCGGATCAAACACTTCAATCGCCAGTGCACCTGCCTGATGGGCCTGGTCCACTGCAGTGCGGACATCTTCCAGGTTTCCGAAGAAGTTGGGATGCTGCACAATCACAGCCGCCGTTTTTTTATCAATCCGGTTCCCGACAGACTGCCAGTCCGTCACACCATCAACCGCATCAATCACTTCCACTTCACAGGACAGGCACTTCAGATAGGTCTGCAGTGTGGCCAGGTACTCCGGGTGAATTGTCCCCGAAACGATGACACGATCTTTGCGGCCGGTGCAACGCATGGCCATGATGGCGGCTTCCGCCAAAGCGCTGGCCCCTTCATAGAGGCTGGCATTGGCCACATCCATTCCGGTCAGTTCTGCCACCAGAGACTGAAACTCGAAGAAGGCCTGCAAGGTTCCCTGACTGGCCTCTGCCTGGTAAGGCGTGTAAGCGGTGTAAAACTCTCCGCGACCACAGATTTCATCGATTGTGGCGGGAATGAAATGATCGTAAGCTCCGCCACCCCGGAAACAGATCCGTCCGGAGCGGGTTACAAATTCGGAACTGAGCCGATTCAACTGCCGATCCAGCTCGATTTCACTGAGAGCGGGAGGAAGATTCAGTTCACCCTGGAGGCGGAACTCTGAGGGAATCATTTCGAACAGATCATCGAGGCAGGTCACGCCAATGGCGGACAGCATCTCCTGCTGCTCCTGCTCGGTTGCGTAAAGATAAGACATGCTCAGCTTTCAATTCAGTGGGCCCATCCAGGCACCACATCGGGTAGTAAAAACAACCACCATTCCCGCTCGGAGAAGATGCTGTATTCTAACCTCATCAGCACTTCAATCCGAGTGTCACCCCTCGGAAGAAAACAAATGCGGCGAAATCGCAGACAGATCAGAAACCGTTGATCCCGTGTCTGGTTTTGAAGCAGCTTCCAGAGCGCAAGTCAGAAGATCAGTGCGAGTGGTCCGCACAGAATTTTTCGTAGGCTGCCCGATCCATCAGTGATTCGATTTCAGAGGGATCACTGGGAGCAATTTTGATCATCCAGCCGGCTTCGAAAGGGCTTTCCGAGAGCAGTTCCAGAGAATCCGGCAACGTTTCGTTGATTTCGACAATCTCACCCGAGAGCGGACTGTTCAGGTCGCTGACGGCTTTCACGCTCTCAATTTCACCACAGGAAGTGCCGGCCTGGACTTGCGATCCGACTGCTGGCAGGTCGATAAAGACCAGGTCGGTCAGTTCGGAAACCGCGAAGTCGGTAATTCCTACCGTTGCCACGTCCCCATTCCAGTGGACCCACTCATGTGACTGGCTGTATCGAAGTGTCGAAAGATCCATCAACTACCCCTGAAGTAAATCCTGCTGTTGCGTTGAATACAAAAAAACACCTGGAACCGCTGCCTCTGTCGGCAGACAGAACATGGTTCTCAAGTTGCCGCTATTTGGGTTGATTCTTCTCAAATGAGGAGATTTTTTCGAGACGGCGGGCATGCCGTCCCCCCTCAAATTCGGTTCCCATCCAGATTTCAATCATCCGATCGACGAGTTGTTCCCCCAGCAGTTCCGCTGACAGACACAGGACGTTGGCATCGTTATGCCGACGGGACATTTCTGCGGTCACTTCATCGTGACAGGCGGTGGCCCGAATCCCGCGAATTTTGTTGGCAGCGATACACATCCCCATACCGGTGCCACAAATGAGAACCCCTCGATCGACTTTCTTCGAAGCGACCGCATCGGCCACCTGCACCGCAAAGTCCGGATAATCAACACTCGTGTTGGTTTCCGGCCCCAGGTCTGTGGCTTCGTGACCCAGACTATGCAGACGATCGATGATTCGAGATTTCAGGTCGAAACCCCGATGATCGCTTCCGACCGCGACTCTCATTTTAACTCTGCCTTTGTAGCCTCAGTGGGCATTCATGCAACTCAGTGTTTTTGCAGAAAATCGGATCGGACTTACTCCGCCGATGTTCCCCCCAGACGGTCCAGAACCTCATCGACAATCGGTTTCAAACTGGCTTCAATCGCCTGCCTGCACTGGTCGTAGATCTCCCGATCTCCCCCAATGGGATCAGGAATGTCGATTCCTGACTGACTGAGCAATCTGATGGATTTTTCCAGATCAGGCCGATGGGTCAGAATGATCTGCCGATGATGTTCGGTCAGAGTATAAACAAGATCAGACCGATCCAACAGCGTCTGCGTCAGTGGTTGGCTCAGATGGCTGGAAAGATCAATCTGCTGTTCGGCCAGCAGGCTGACCGCTTCGGGGCTGGCTGGATATCCAAAATCAGCAGCGACCCCGGCGGAAGCCACTTCAACTCCATACTGGGCAATCTGTTCAGGCGAACAACCGAGTCGGTCAGCAATCATCTGACGGCAAATGGCCTCTGCCATTGGACTGCGACACGTGTTACCGGTGCAGACGAACAGGATTCCAATCCGGCCATGGGCGAGAATGGATGTCTCTGAAAGTTCACTCGACGGGATAACTGTCACTCCTTCGGAATGGATTTTGACCTGTGCAGGGGCTGAGCGGTTCTGCTGTCGATAGTCTTCGATCCCGTAATTCAAACAGTTCGGCAGTCGATTCGCAAGCGTATCCAGATCAGCACAATATCGCTCTTCCGAAGAAGGAGCGGAGAAGTCGTAGCCGAAGCCGATCAGCGGCCAGGGCGCAAACTGCTGCAAATCATGCCCCAGCGTGCCAGAGCCAATTGTCAGGTGTATAGGAGACAGTTGGGCTGTCTGGCTGGAAAACACCGTTTCGGCCCCCCAGTCCAGCTCATTTTCGGTTCTCGCCAGGGAACTGAGTTTTTCATCGGACAGTGAAACGATCAGGGAACCGGCCGGAAAACGGCTCAACCAGCGCTGGACTTCGCTCCCCCCCAGCGGGAGAAAATCTGCGACTTCATCCGCGTGACGCAGTAAAACCAGGCAACTGGAAGAGTATTTCCTGAAAAGCTCCGGATCCCGACGAAAGCGCTCCGCTCGACACACCCCAAGGTAGCCGTAGGCGGTTCCAATCCCGATGATTTCCTGATTTTCCAGACGCAACAGCGCCTCATGCACTGCGTCAACCAACTCATCCTGATCCTGGCAGCGTATCAGTTGCATGGGGGAATTGTCTTCACACAGGCGATGGCAAATCATCCGGGAATTTCAGTGAACAGTACAGAACAGAACTGATTCTGCAAGAAAATTCTGCCCGGAGAGAAAAACAGACTCCTCTTAAGTCTGTTCGTATCTTACGGGACTCCAGTCCCGCGCCAAATCCACCAGTACTTTTAAATGTTCCCGATTGGTGGAAGTCGCCACAATTCCCGGCAGTCGCAGCATATCGGCCCGCTCATCCATCCACATTTCCCGGAAATTCACGGTTTTCCCATTCTGCACCCAGACCGAATCCCCTCCCAGAGCGGTGGCAATCTGCCAGGAAACGGGGTAATCGTAAACGTTGGGGGTATGGATGAGTGATCCGCTGAATTCTCCCGAAGCCATCAGCGGATAAATGCTGCCGGGCATTGCCTCCGGAGCAACTCCTTCCAGACCTGCTTCCGTCACCTGCTCGGCCCGCAGCACATCCTTTTTCTGAAAACCGATCAGATAGATCTTGCGAGAGTCAGTCTCGATGCTCCCGCTCGACACTTTCATGGCATCCAGAACGGTTCGAGCAGGTCTGCTCAAATCATCCGGCCCGACCCGCACGCCATCCGGACCGGCTTCCATCCAACTGCCATAAGGTCCCTGAGCGGGAAGATAAACCAGCGAGTACAGCACCTCCTCTGCACTTCTAAGGTGCAGCATGACCGCATAGCCATTTCCGGTCTGATCGCGATACTGCTTGGTTCCATCAATCGGATCCAGGGCAAT
>JAGQQT010000289.1 GCA_020426065.1 Planctomycetaceae bacterium
CTCTCTGGCCCGGGCTGCCGCCGCTGCCAGGGCAATGCGGTTACTTCCCAGAATCTGATTCGAGATCTCGACCTGTGTGTCAGGTTGAGCGGAGTGATCGTCTGCTGGAGTATTCAGGCAATTCAGGATTTCCCGAGGGATGTGGTCACTCAGATACTTCCTGAGTATGGCGAGTGCCCGCTGTGGATTACGTGTCTGGAGGACGGTGGGACCCGAGGCAATCACTTCCAGGGGATCGCCGATGACATCGGAAATGATGAGCGAAATGAGTCGCCTGGCCCGACAGTTTCTGGCCAGCCCGCCCCCTTTGATCTCTGAAAGTTCTTTGCGAACGGAGTTCAGTTCAACGATATTGGCACCCTTGCGGGCCAGCTGATTGATGAGATCACGCTTTTGTTCCAGAGTGATTCCTTTGCGAGGAGCGGGGAGCAGTGCGCTCCCACCACCAGAAATCAGCACCAGAACGACATCCTCAGGAGCGGCGTTCCGTACGAGTTTGAGGATCTCCTCAGTTCCGGCAACTCCCTGTGGAAATGGCTCATTGATTCCGGGAGGGCGGGCAACGTGACATGTGATCAGTGTGGGGTGTGCCGGGTCGAGGCAATCTTCTGGTACATTCACCCAGCCAACCACCCGTTGCCTCAGAAATTCTTCAGGGAGTGCCTTTTCCAGCCCCTGAACCATCCCGAATCCGGCTTTTCCTCCTCCCACCACGATCAGTCGTCCGAGTGAGTCGAGCGGAATGTTGGACTGTCCAATCTGCAGATGGTGAGCATCCAGCCGGATTGCCTGGGTCATCAGGTGTCGGGAGTTGACCGCCGAGACAGCGGCGTGCCAGATGGTTTCGGCGATCTGACGTCGTTTTGGATAGGAAGTCCTAGGCATAGGCAGGTCCGGGAATCGAGTTCAAAACCGGTGAAAACCATGTGATTTCACCGTGCAGCCCAGAATGAAAGTGCTTGTGTGAGGAGAAGAGTACAAGATAGACTGGTTTTCCGGGAAGAATTGGCAAACAACCTTCAATCGGGAGAAGACCGGCATTGCATTTTCTTGCAGAGCGCGAGACATTGTAACGCGGATGGTCTGTTTTGACCTGCCTCTGGGAGTGCACGGACCATCCTGTCCCGTTTCACTCTGCAGAATCGATTCTGAAAATCGATCCTGAATCACTGGTTTTCTGAGGAAGAGATCATGATTTCTGCTCGAATTCGCCCAGTCTGGTGCACGATCATTTTGACCGTCCTGACGCTGGCTCAGCAGTCTAACAGTCAGGCTCAGGGGCTGGTGTGGTCGATTCCAGAACCGGGAACTTCAGTGAAATACGCGGGAACCTACTCCCAGGTGACATTCCGCCCTCAAAGTTCAAAAGGTGATTTGTCCCTGGAGTGGCGGAGTACACTGGAAACCCGCTGTCTGGAGCGAGTCACGGCGAATTACCACGGAGAAGATGTTCCTTGTGTGTGGCTCGAGTTTGAAGCGGTGACCGGTCAACTGGTAGACGGCAGCCTGGAATCGGGACCTGGAGGCCAGAGGATTTACAAAGTGCTGGTTCCGGAATCGGCCATTAATGGACTCGAATTCTTTCGGTCTGAAGTGCCCAATGCCTATCTGCCCGTGGTGGAAGGTTATGAAAAAATCGGTGATGGCAAGGTCGAACGTTTCAAGTTGCCGGTGCTGCAGGTATTCCCGCTGCTTACACAGTTGCTGATTAACGACCGCTTGAAGGACGAAGGTCAGGAGAATGTCACCGTGACCACGGGTGAATATCCCGCTCAGAAAGTGACCTGTCAAACAGGCCTGGAAGATCCTTCGACACGGACTACCAATCAGTCTCAAATCTGGATCTCGGACCAGATTCCATTCGGACTTGTCAAGTGGCAGATTCGTATTGACCGGGAAGTGAAAACGCCCGCAGATACCCGGGATCAGTTCCAGAAAAGTTCGGAAATCAGTATCGACATGCAGGCGGTTGAGATTACCAGCAATGCAACATCCAAGCTGAGTACTCCAGCTGCGGAGTGAACTGGGGCTTTACGGCATATGGCTTCTCAGGCCCGATCAATTGCACTCTGGCAGAATTTCGGCGGGAGTCATTTCTGTCTGCAACTCGACCAGTGGATTTGATCTCGACGGGTTACTGGCGGGCAGGGGATGAAGAGCCAGTGGAGTTCTAGGCTGCGTTTGAGGCTTTTCAGACGGTAGGCCAAATACAGTCAGGCGTGCGGTTTCCCAGAAGCCTCGCCAGGTGCTGAAAGTCTGATCAACTGCTGTGGCCTCATAACCCGAGTGCACCATACAGTTGGCACAGCGTGGATTTCCGCTCTTTCGACCATATTTCGACCACTCTGTGGCATCCATCAGTTCCTGGAATGACGCAGCATATCCCTCATCGAGCAGATAACAGGGTTTCTGCCAGCCATGCAGGTTGTAGGTTGGATTGCCCCAGGGTGTGCATTCCAGATCCCACTCACCCTGCAGAAACCTGAGGAAAAGAGGACTCTGATTGAATTTCCATTGTCTGTTCGCCGGGGAAAAAAGTTGTTTGAACAGACTGATGGTTTGCTGGCGAGGCAGAAAATTCTGCTGGTCGGGTGCCTTTGAATACTCATAGCCGGGGGACACCATCATTCCTTCCACACCCAGGCGAGTCAGTTCATCAAACAGTTCGCGAGTTTTTTCTGGTGAGGCATCCCGAAAGAATGTGCTGTTTGTCGTGACCCGAAAGCCGGCTTGAATGGCTTTGCGAATCGCCTTGATAGCAATTTCATAAACACCCTGACGGCAGACAGCCCGGTCATGAACCTCCGCGAGACCATCCAGATGGACCGAAAACGAGAGGTAGGGGCTGGGGCGAAAACAGTCCAGATGCTTTTCCAGCAACAGGCCATTGGTGCACAGATAGATGTACTTTTTGCGGGCAATCAGTCCGTCAACGATCTCGTGGATCCGGGAATGGAGCAGGGGTTCACCTCCGGGGATGGAAACAATGGGGGCTCCACACTCTTCCACGGCCGTAAAGCACTGCTCAGGAGTCAGTTCCTGACGAAGCAGTTGAACGGGGTGCTGAATTTTCCCGCAGCCAGCGCATGCCAGATTACAGCGAAACAGGGGTTCCAGCATCAGGACCAGTGGGTATCGCTTCCGTCCTCTGAGCCGCTGGCTGATCACGTAGCGGGCCACAGTCCACATCTGTGATACCGGAACTCCCATTCATCCCTCCCTGTCGAATTTTCGGTTCCGGCAATTGTGTGGCAAATCCCACGTGTCCGAGTGGGTTGCATCAACTGCTGGGTTGAACAGAGGAATCCTGACTGGCCCATCCATTGGGTAAGGGGAAATCAATTTTCCCTTCGGATTCCCTGACCAAAGAGATAGCAGATCTGGCAGAAACTGGAAAGTGTGCGGGTCAGCAGAATTTTTCCGAGGGAGATTTTGCCTTCTGGATGCGGAAGACGAACAATTGACAGGATTTCTGCAAATGGAACTTCCATCCCGTTTTCACATGATGCCATAAAAACACAAGTGAGTCTGGAACGTCTTTTCGTGACTAAGTGACACATCCGTTACATGTGGACACAAATCAGCCGCGGGGACATTTCTGAAAAAGATTCCTCAACAATCCAGTCGGACTCCAGATTATGCTTGATGATGGACGGGAGGCGAACTCTGTCTTGCGAGGAGTGTTCGCCTGCCATTTCAGGAATCAATGGACCGACTTTGAAAGGATGGCCGGCTATATGCCGGTGCATTTCGGGGATGAGAAATGCTGGTACTCAGTAGAAAACAGGATGAGAAAATCATCATCGGTGACAACATCTCTTTGATGGTGATTTCGATTCAGGGTGACAAGGTTCGCCTGGGAATTGAAGCCCCCAAGGACGTGAGCATTCACCGTCAGGAAGTTTACGAAGCGATCAAACGCAAAGAATGTGGCCAGGAAGAAGGCACCGTTTCGGATTCCTAAATTTCTGCATGTGGAAACTGACGTATCAGGATTGATCGTCCCGCCTGTAATCCCCTCTTACACCTCCACGCTTTTCGAGTAAACGAATCGTATCGATCGTGATCCCACGATCCACGGATTTGCACATGTCGTAAATGGTGAGTGCTGCCACTGAAGCGGCAGTCAATGCCTCCATTTCGACACCTGTTCTGGCTGTTGTCCCGACCGTTGCTTCAATTCGTATCTGGGTTTGTCCTGCCACCCGTATGTCAACTTTTGTTGACTCCAGCGGAAGTGTGTGGCAGAGCGGAATCAGTTCCGCTGTTCGCTTGCTGGCCATGATTCCGGCCAGGCGTGCTACCTCCAGAACATCTCCTTTGGCAAACTCCCGATTCTGGATTTTCTGAATGGTTTCCGGTTGCAGAAAAACCAGGGCTTCTGCAATCGCGGTTCTGTGGCTGACCGGCTTCTGGCTGACATCCACCATGCGGCTGGCGCCGTTCTCATCAAAATGGGTGAACTGTTCCACTCTCAAGCCTCCTGTTCATTCGATTGGACTTCGGTCTGGCTGGAGGGAAGCTGAAGCAGGACTGCCAGCAGAACTCCTTCACGTTTCAGTTCAACGAGTGGTTTTGCTTCGGAGAGCAATTGGAAATCTTCCGCAGACAGATCGGCTTTCCTGAGAAACAGGATGCGATACGCAGCAGATGATTTGTCTGTCGCGGGAACCAGTTTCCAGTTCTTCTTCTGGATGGCAGGAATCTGGCGGGTTAGATCCTCCAGTTGAAATTGATGCAGGACCGGTCCCAGGGAGATTGTTTCGCCTGCAGGGATGACTTCTTCACAGTCCTGCCAGAATGTTCGGGTTAATGAGTCCTGCCAGTAAGTGGTTTCCAGACCCAGGACAGATGCTCCCCGCAGTTGTCCCACCAGAAGATTATAGTAGCTCAACTGGCAGGGATGATCTCCCCAGATGACCAGCATCTGGATGGCAACTCCACAGGCAAAAGTCAGTTGAGCCGTTTTCAGGCTTCGGCTTTCGGTCACCCAGTTCCAGACTCTTTCCGCTCCAGCCCCGACGACAACTGCCCACAAGGGGAAGCACATCAGGAATAACCTGGAACCATCGTAAACTGCCGCTCGAGTTGAGAAGAGCAGCAGCGGAAACAGAAGGCAGCCGGTCAGAAGCAGGCTTCGGCTGCGCTGGGAAGAGCTCATGGCACTTTTCCAGCCCAGCAGGCCAAGCAGATGAATCCCGATCGGAACCGTGATCAGAAACATGACCCAGGGGTAATGCCAGGGGGTTTCGACATCCGCATACTGCTGGCCGAAGTAATAGTTATGCAGCTGAACGCGATCCGAAGCGGAGCTGAGGAACGTCTGCAGATTCTCGAAGGGAGCAACCCACAACCAGGGCCAGCCGAGAAAAAAGACGAGGTTGGCAGTGATTCCCCAGGCCAGCAGCACAGGAACCATTCTGGTGCGGCCAATCCACAATCCCCAGGCGATGATGCAGGGGATGATCAGGAATCCCTGGATTTTCGTCAGCATGGCCAATCCCAGCAGGACACCGGGAAGCACACCCCATTTCCAGGAATAGAAACGAGGACTTGTTGTGTCGTTCTGATGTTGAGCAATGCAGGTTGACCAGCGGTCTGCCGTGACGAGGACGGCGAGTGTGACGAACAGATTAACCGCTGTTTCCAGCGAAGCCAGA
>JAGQQT010000028.1 GCA_020426065.1 Planctomycetaceae bacterium
CATCAGCCCAAATTGCTGGTTTGTGATGAACCGACTGCGGCACTGGATGCCGCTTCAGGTCGGAAGGTGATGGAACTGCTGCGTGAAGTGTCCGTTGAACAAGATCGAGCAGTTATTGTGGTCACGCACGATAACCGTGTTTATGACTTCGGCGATTGTGTGATTGAAATGGTGGATGGTGTGGTTGATCACGTCGAACGGAAATCCCCGCTACAAAAAATAGAATAAGATGAACCTGATGAGAGTCCCCCTGATACCTCTGATCTCGGTTGCCGCTCTGATCTTTGCGGCGTACCACGTTTCCCATTCGCAGGCACCACCCCAGAAAGCGGTGCCACCGATTGAGCCAGCACGCTCGCCCTTTCCGGAAACCGTTGCCGGTTCTGGTGTGGTTGAATCGCGCTCAGAAAATATCGAGCTGGCGACGGACGTTGCCGGTGTTGTTCACAAACTCTGGGTGCATGAAGGGGAACGGGTTGGAGTCGGGCAACTGCTGATCAGCCTCGATGCCCGTGATGTCGAGGCCGATCTTGCTGTGCAGGAAACGATGCTCAAAAACAGTCAGGCAGAATGGAATCGACTCAAGGCCATGCCTCGTCAAGAGGAAATCCCCTCACTGGCGGCCGCCGTCAATCAGGCCAAGGCAACGGTTCGAAAACGGCAGGATGCCTACGAAAGACAACAGCGGCTGAACCGGGATGGGATCGGTACAGATGAAGAACTTGTCTCCGCTCGCTCCGATCTGGAAGAGGCACAAGCTGCGCAGGAGCAGGCGGAAGCCGCTCACCGGCTACTGCTGGCAGGAGCGTGGGATCAGGATCTGGCAATCGCTCAGTCTCAGATTCAGCAGATGGAAGCACAGTTGGAGAAATATCGGGTGGAACTGTCGCGACATGAGTTGCGAGCTCCGGTTTCGGAATTCTTTTTGGAGGATGAGAGCCAGAAGGAAGTCTGGGAGGTTCTCAAAATCAATCGTCGGCCCGGTGAATTTATCGGGACACCCCCCTCGGAAGCGGTCATCATCCTGGGCGATACGGGGCCGCGCCGGATTCGAGTGGATATCGATGAGCACGATCTGCCCCGTTTTCAGTCAGGGCGACCAGCGATGGCCTATCCCCGCGGAGCCAGCAATCTAACTTACCCGCTGAAGTTTATCCGGGTGGAGCCTTACGTTATTCCCAAGCAGTCCTTGACGGGCGACAATGCTGACCGGGTTGATACCCGAGTCCTGCAGGTGATTTACGAATTTGAAGATCCGCAGGTTTCGGTCTACGTGGGACAACAGATGGATGTGTTCATCGATCTGAGCAACACCAGTTCAGGTTCGAACGGCCAGTCGGCAGAACCAAAATCAGGTCCGACTGAGAGCCCGGCCTCTTCTACTTAACTCAGTAGGACAGTTCCAGGGCTTCGCAGAGAAACATCATCAGACGATTCGTCAAACGCAGTTTTTTAATGATCAGTTCCGGGAAGTCGGATCGAGTGATAGCGTTTTCCTGGAGAGGACTGACGGCAATGAAATCTTTTCGCTTGATTTCCTCAATCGCCTCATGATCAGTGTCAAAGCCTTTTGGCGGGCGGGTGAGGGAATCGCCTTCCATGGTGAATTCTGCCTGAAATGCCTTTGCCTGCAGGATCTGTTTCCATTCACGGGGCTCGGCCGCAATCTTCTGTCGAATCCACAGGAGTGGATCTCGATCAGGATGCCAGATCCCGGCGGCAAGAAATGTCTGGCCAGGCTGGATATGCAGATAAGCTCCGGGAGCGTGGATGTCACACCCTGCTTCGTGCCGGAATTGCATTCCAATGTGGGTTTTGTAGGGGGTTTTATCCTTTGCGAAACGGGTATCCCGATAAATCCTCAGCAGAGATCCCCGGGACTTCGTCGGTTTGACTTCCAGGAACGGAGAGATCCGCTTCATCGGAGTGACGAGTGACTCCATCAGAGCGATGGATGGATCGATGTAAGTCGCTTCGTAGCGGGTCTTCTGGCTGGCAAACCAGTCGCGGTCATTATTGTTGGACAGTTCCCTCAAAAACGGGATAGTGTCAGCCGGGTAACCGGGAAATGTCGACTTCGCCATGATTTGCTTCCACTACGGCAATTCAGAACGGAATTACTATCGGCTGAAGCCGATAGGTTTTGGGCCTTGGGCTCCAGACTAAAGTCCTTACGCTCACATGCCAAGTACAAAAACAGCCCGTCATGATGCGGGCTGTTTCATGAGAAACTCAAATCGTCAGCAATAGAATCAGTCTTCATCGGCTTCAATAACAACAATCAGCCAGCCATTGACCGCGTGAATGGAATCGATGAGGACAGGGATTTTCTTGCCTTCATCATCTGCTTCGAAAACGAAGGTGCGATCGATGGTTTCTTCGGCAACCTTGTCCGCAAAGCGCTGGCGGATACGGTCATTGAAAATGGGAGCATACGCAAAACCTTTTTCGTATTTGTCATCCAGATCTCCCCGCTCCATGAGTGGCGTGGAAATGACATCACCAGCCACGGCGAGTTTGATTTTGTCTCCATCAAGCTGGAATGAAATGGGGAGTTCAATCCGTCGGGGTGGGTAATGTTTTTCCGTATCAGCCGGATTCAATCCCACACGCAGGATGACTTTGATCTGGTTTTCTTCGAACTGGACATGCAGCGGATCAACATCATAGATCAGTAGTTTTTCGCTTCGGTCGGCATCGGAGTTATCTTTGGGCTCATCCAGAGATTCAAATGCCCGTCGAAACTTGGCCATGAGTTGCTCGGCAAAATCCGGGAAGGCAATTCCATCCTTAGCGCGAGGTTCATCAGTCAGTTTGGACGGCTTGACATCGATGGTGTCAATCGCCAGAGCATTGTTGATCCAGCTTTCATGAATGTGCAATGTCATTCCGGTGGGGGAATTAAAGACCGTTGTTGACCGGTCAGCCCCCAGTTGTCCGGGATTCATGAGCCGTTCTGCAATGCGCAGTTCGTCATCATCAGTCCGGGCCAGGACATCATTCGGTGCAATGCCTTCCTCGGCCATTCTGGCACGTCGTTTAACATTTTCCTCGTTCAGGTCCCCGAACGTATCTTCAATCTCCTGGTTGAACTTTGGCAGGATGCGTCCCCTCAGTTTGCTGGCGGCAATCATTTCCGCTTTAGGGTTGGCTTCGAGGGCTTTCTGATAGGCGATTTTATCTCCGATCAGTTTGGCGAGCAGACCACGACGGTTCAGTTTGGCATCGAGCACATGGTTATTAGCATTGGCATAAACTGAAGCGGGAGAGAATGTGTACCGATTACCGTCGAAATGAATATTCTTCTGTCCTTTAAAGTAGTGATTACCTGATGAGTAAACGGTTGCCTGATCCGTGACACCCCTCGTGGATGATTTGGTATTGCCATTGACTCGAATCACAAAGCTGGCTTCATCATCGGATGGCAGGTAATCAATGTAGACACCCGACTGGGTGCGTTGAGTGCCGGTCACGCGTGCTCCCAGGATGCAGTCACACACGGGGCCACATTCCCGTCGGCATTCGTGAAATGCATAGTCCGCAAACGGTTCCGAAACAAAAGTGCGAACATTGAAGTTATAGTAATTAATCCGGATGGCCTGATGCAGGTCTTCCAGTTTCTGAGAAGATCCCTGTTCCAGTTGTGCCAGCAGTCGTGGAACGGAGGGAGGCAGTTCCTGGTTCAGTTTAATGTCGACATCCCTGTCATCAGATTCGTAACGCTCCAGGCCTTGCAGGAGAGAGGCAATCTGTTTGAATTCCGCATCCGAATTCGCGAGAGGTTCCATTCCCAGAATGACTTCATATAGGGAGAGTCGACGAGAAATTTTTCCTTCAAGATCAACCAGCAGATCCACATCGGAAGCGACTTCAGAATTCTGCATCCCTTCGTATGTGGCATTGAGTTGAGCGCGGAGTTTGCTGAGCAGTTCCTGTTGAGCCGGCAGATCGAGCGGGTCAAATCCATATAACTGGTTCAGGAGACTGCTGGTTTCCTGCGCCCAGGGCTGCCATTCTTCTGACAGCCCGACAAAATTGTCCTGTCGAAGTCCCCAGGGAGGTTCGTTGAGGAGTGCTTCTCGAAAGAGTGCCTGCAGGCCAACTTCATCCTGCGCCTGGGCCTGCTGGAGATTTCCCGGCAGGACAAACTGCATAGCGAGAATGATTGAAAAAGCTAGAAATGAAATCCGTCGCATCGGAGGTGTCTTTCCAGAAGGAACATCTTGGATCCCTCATGAGGTTGAAACCGTAAGTTGTGTATCGTCAGCCACTCAACACGATGTTTTTTGCAAATCTGGAGTGGCAGGCAATTTTTCCATCACACCTCCAAGATAAGGTATTCATATTTCCCACACCACCTAAATATCCCATAATGCTTAAGTTTTTGTGCTCTTGGGTACATCAAAAGAGTCCTCTAAGTACTCGACTGATAATCCCTTTCCAGACCTGCTTTGTTGTACAGAGTTAATCATTGGTATTGCATTTTGGGTGATTATCAACAGGTTATAGACATGTCAGGTCTGGCAGATTCGGCAGATTGAGCTTCCATATTGGCTCCTGGACAACAGAAACAGATTCTGTGGCAAACGTATCATTTGGAGAACAGAATTGTTGTGAGGGTTGAGACTTTGACCGGTCTGAGAAAGAATGGACAAAGTCTGATCCGAAGAACAGCAGCAGAGCCTCCGATGCAAGATTCCGCAGCCCGGGAACCCGATTCCGCACAGCTCGTCGCAACCCCACCGGGCGAGGCTGAGGACGTTGTTCGCTGGGAGAAGACCTGTTTGTGCGGGCAAGTGATGCAGGGAGAGCGAGCAGAAGGCATGCTGCAGTTGCAATGTCAGGAATGTCAGCGGAAGCATCTGATCCTGCCAATCAGCACCTATCCGGAACCGCAGCGGGTCAGGAAAAAACGAAAACGGAAAGAGGGGCCACCAGTCACTGCGATCGCAACTCAGCAACTCGGCAGGTTGACAAAGGTCCTACAGATCGGACTGCGAACATTCCTGCTTGCCCTGCAGCGTAAGCTGATCAATCTGCTCAAATCGATCTGGCAGGCATTCACTCCACTGCGGATTGCCGTGCTGGCTTTGACGGTTGTTCTGTTGATTGGAACGTCGGTGATCTGGCGACAACAGTCACGTGAATCCGCGGTTCGTACGTTACGGGAAGCCGTGGCACTGGCGGACGAAGCCTTTGCTGCTGAGCAATGGGGAACCGCGGCGACTGAGTATCATCGGGCGGCAGAGGCGATTGTTTACTTGAATCGAACTGATCCGCTGGCACTGGAAGTCCTGCAGAAACATCGGGAATTGGATGCATTTGACCAGATCTGCCAGCTCTCTCTTGCTGAGATTCTGAAAGAGGCGGGGCGTCCGGGGCAGAGTATTACGGACTGGGAACGATTTTTTCGTTTGCAGGTCGCCGACAAATGGTTGTTTTCCGAAGGCTGGCTGACTCCAGTCGATTTCGCTGGCCAGCCTGGACTCCGGCAGGTTATCCCGCTCGAAGAGGGAACGATTGTGATCGAATGGCCTGCGTCTGAATTATCGGATGCAACAGAATTATCCGGGCATTTACTGCTGGCTGGGCAGTATGCTCAGATAGAACGCAGTGACCTGCCAGGTATTGACTGGATTGTCCGGATGAAATCCCCCTTTCTCTGTTGTTACGAACAGACTGCCCGCAGGCTCGGTTTTGAGCTGGAATCTCCGTGGATGCCGGAAGAGTCTTTGCTTCAACTGCTGCAGCGGCAACGACAACTCTGCCTGGAGCGAGGAGACAAGATATGAAATGGTTATTTATTGCCTTCTGTCTGCTTCCTCTGCCAGTGTATGGTCAGGTGCAGGAGTTTTCGCTGCCGGATTTTGTCGCGGCAGAAAACCGCTGGCCAGAACTGGATGGCAAACGAATCCGCGTGGAAGGGCGGTATGCCCAGTTTTCACCCAACGCTCTCCGGTTTCAGAACTGTGACATCAACTTCTTTCTGCCCGATGGAATTACACGGCCACTGGGGCGATCCCGTACGATTCTGGTCAGTGGCGAATTCCAGCGTGACGGCAGTTCTTTTCGTGTTATGGTGGACACGTTGCAGCAACGTCCTGCCGAACTGGAAACGATCCAACTCTCCCGCTCTTTGTTACCAGGAAATGATGCACTTCCCTGGTTGACGCTGGGACAGAAAACTGTCCGGATGGGCAAGTTTTACGAAGATGAGCTTCTACAGAAAACCGGATATGAGATTCTCACTGAGGGTCTGCAGAAAAAGCGGGCCAGTCGGGTGGAAGTGACTTCCCGGTTTATCAAGGAGATTGCTGCCGATGCTGCCCAGTATGGGATGCCGGAAACTGTGGTGCAGAAGTATGAGCATGAAGCGTTCCGCCTGGAACTGGCTGAGAGTCAGGATCGTCCGGATTTTGATTTTGCCGAATACCGCAAACGGATTGCAGCTGTTTTGCCTGGTGCAAACATCCCGCTTTCCTCACTCAAGGGAAGTCTGTTCGAAGACTACCGGGCTGAGCCAGTCAAAACCTTTGACAGGTCCTCCGCTCACACTCAGCAGCAGTTGAGCCGACTGTTTTATATTGATGTCGTGCGTACTGAATATGAACGACAGCTTCGAAAAGACGGTTCCAACGGAGATCAACTGGCCAGGATGTACGAGAAAGTGATCGAAGAAGATCAGGATTTTCCAGAGAAGTTACGGAATGCCGCTCTGGAGTTTCGCGCGAAAAACATCCTGATGCTCAGTCGCTCTGATCTGTTCGCGGTGGCTGAGCAGTTTCGTAAACAGGGAGAAGAAGAACTGGCCCGGGCAGCCATCAAACGCTGGTTGACCAATCGTCGGGAGCAACTGATTCGTGGTTCAGCGGCAGACTATCTGCAGACAGCCCTCGATTTTGATACTCACCTGGAAATGAGAGAAGAAGGGATCGAGACCGCTCTGGCTGGACTGCAACGCTTTCCGGATGCCGTTCCCCTGCGGGATCTGATCCAGCGATGGGGATTTCGTCCCGAAGGAGATCGCTGGATTCGGGTTGGTGCGGAACCAGTCGGTGAGAAGCCCACGGGTGCGAAATCATCTGGAAAAATTGTGGCGGGAATGACCAGGGACGATGTGGTTTCGGTTCTGGGTGGTCCAAGAAAGGTTTCGCAATTATCTGCTCAGGGAGAAAATCTGTTAATCTGGTATTACCCCGATGTCAAACTGGTGGTGCGATTTCGACAAAAGGGGATTTCACCCCATACCGTGACCGATCTGGGACCCCTCGAAATGGTTCCCTAATTTGTTTTTCCTCAATTCATCTGTTGGTCTTTCAGGTCTTTAGGACTCAGCACTGATGTCAGACGAAATGGACAGCGTATTTGTTTCCGTGGGGGAATACCGAGACCCTCAGCCCGTCAAAAAGCGGGGAGCATGGTTGTTGGTCCTGGCTGGTTTGCTGGTATTACTGGCAATAGGCATCGGAATTTTCAGCCCGGTTCTGCGGCAAGCGATGCATCTGGCGGAACTGCGGGGCAAAGGCGTGATGATTGGCTCCCATGTGGAATTAGGGGTGTGGTCTGAATTCGTTTCCTGGGTCTATGATTACACAGGGTGGTCGTTGCCGAATCGAGAAAACGTTATTGAAATCTGGGCCAGAGATGTGGAGTTATCCGAAGACCTGTGGGATTCACTGAAGCAATACCCTGAAGTTCGCCAGCTGGCGGTCTCCTCGGAAAACTTTAACCGAACCCAGCTGGAAGAGTTATGTGGCGCCTGGCCAGATCTGAAAATGGTGCAGATTGTGAACTGCCCGAAAATCTCACCGGAGATGATTGAGGAACTAAGGGTTGCTAACCCGGGAATCAAATATGACTATCGGGGGACATCTCTGCTGGGCATCACCGTCGATATTGGTCGAGGGGCATCTCGGGATTGTCTGGTGGATCATGTCCAGCTTGGATCGGCAGCTTTTCACGGCGGAATTCTGACGGGTGATACTATTCAGATGATTAATGATGTACCTGTGGCAGAGTTTGAAGAGTTGGTCATGCTGCTGGCCGAGTATCATCCGGGAGACCAGGTCCGAGTACAGGTGATGCGAGCGGATGGAACCAATCAGGAACTGACCTGTACGCTCGATGCATGGCAAAGGGCTGAGCGTTGAGTCCTCAGTGGTAATGTGCTGTTCAGAATGAAAACTACTGTGGCGATGACAACTACGAGACGAAAGTAGGATGATGGGCTTTTCTGACCAGATGAAATGGACCAGATTTTGTTGTGCTCTGCTGCTCTGTTTGCTTTCAGGCTCTGCTGCCTGGAGTGTGCCACCAGAAGAGGAAGATCCGGAACTGGGAGATTTTCCACCGGGACTGGTTGCCCGTTATCAGCAGGGAACATCCATCGTCAAACGAATTGATCCGGATATCAGTTTTGACTGGGGCAAATCGGCTCCGGATGTGCGACTCAATTCCGGACCTTTTGAGGCCAGCTGGCAGAGTCTGCTGATGGTCAGGCTCAAGGGAGAACATCGCTTTCATGTCTATCTGGCTGGCAAAGTCAGCGTGCTTATCAATGGAAAAGTTGTTCTGGAAGGCACAGCGGATCAACCAGGCTGGATAACGGGAGAACCGATCGAACTTCCCTTTGGTGACCAGGAACTGGAAGTCCGCTATCAGAAAACAGGCGAGTTAGCGGTCCTCAAACTGTGCTGGTTTCAGGAGCAGTTTTTTCTCGAACCGATATCCACACACCTCCTGTCCCGTGAAGTGGGTGACCCAGAGCTGTCCGCTCAGGAACGGGGCCAGATTGCCATGCGGGCAGGACGCTGCCTGGAATGTCACGCCAGCAGCTTGCCACACGAACATTTGCCAGCACCTGCCTTGACACAGGCTGCCGCTGGACTGGACGGGAGCTGGATCCGCAGCAAACTGCTGCAGCCAGCCGGGGAAGAGTCCCGGATGCCTCATTTCGATCTGACACAGGAGCAGGCTGCTGATATTGCTGCGTTTTTAAGCAAGCCATCAAAGGAGACCGTGAAGCTGAAGGAGTATGGCAAACCAACCAGCACCGAGGATCGTGAAGAGGGGGAACTGCTGGTGCATCAGCTGGGATGTCTGGCCTGCCATCAACTGGGTGAACTGGGGCAGAGCGGACCATTTGCGGGGGGGAGACTGGATCAGATTGCCTCCAAACGCAGTACGGCCTGGCTGGCTCGCTGGCTGGAAAATCCCGCTTCCTTGAACTCGACTCATCGCATGCCTCAAGTCACTCTCAGTAAAAAAGAACACCATCAGGTCGTGGCGTTTCTCAGCTCGCTAGTGACTGAAGAGGCAGCCGAGTCTGAAGCTAAAGAATCCATTCAGGGAGATCCGGAGAGAGGGAAAACTCTGGTGAACACACTGCGATGTGCAGCTTGCCATGAACTGGAGGGACTCACCCGCCCCGAGCCCGTTCCCCTGTCAGTCCACTGGAGTGACGGAAAAGGCTGCCTGGCAGAACAGGCTACTACTCAGTCTACTCATCCTCATTACTGGTCCGGTTTGCGGGATGATCTTGAGGCATGGTGGAAATCCATTCCCCAGGAGACAAAGCGTCCCGCTCAATTTGAATCGGACTCCGCTGTGCGGGGACGATTGCTGCTCCACGAAAA
This sequence comes from Planctomycetaceae bacterium, assembly GCA_020426065.1. Taxonomy (GTDB): domain Bacteria; phylum Planctomycetota; class Planctomycetia; order Planctomycetales; family Planctomycetaceae; genus Rubinisphaera. The sequence goes on from JAGQQT010000028.1 coordinate 9,636, forward strand.
AAATTGTCTCTCTTGCCATCCACGGGACCGGGGAACGGGAATCTCGGCAGTTGCCGGCAAGGTCTCGATTCGTGATGACCGCCTGCAGGGACAAAGCCAGGGGCTAATTCCTCCTCATCTGACTGCTGTAGGCGACCGCCTGCATGATGAGGCGATTACGAAGGGAATCGAAGGAAAGCTGCCGCGACGTCTTCCCTGGCTGTTCGTGAGGATGCCGCAATACACTCACACTCCGGAACAGTCGCAGCAGTTGAGACATCATCTGATCGGCCATGACCGATTACCGGATCCACTGCCGGACTCACGCCTGCATCTGGCGGAATTGAATCTGAAAGAATCCGAGCAGCTTCTGGTTGGCCGGGAATTGACAGGAGGCCGGGCGTTTAACTGTATTGCCTGCCACCAGTTTGGATCGTATCAGCCACGTAATACCGCGCTGGGAACACGTGGTTCCGATCTGTTGAATGTGGGAGAGCGGATTCGTCTCCCCTACTTTCTTCGCTGGACGGCCTCCCCGCTGCGCATTGTGCCGGGAATGGAAATGCCCAGTTACAACCTGCCCAAGCCCGGCTTTCCGGTGGAAACCAGCCATGAGCAACTTTCGATCCTGTGGAATTGTCTGAATCGGCCCGACTTTCAACCTCCTTCCAATCCGGCCGTTGTGGAGCAGTTCCTGGCCTTGAAACCGGGGGATCAGCCACGAGTTATCCGGGATGTGTTTGAACTGCAGGGGATGAAGGACCGGACATACCTGCCGCGTCCTCTGGCCATCGGATTCGGAAATGGGCACGGATTTCTATTCGATTGCGATACGGCTGCGGTGCGCGAGTGGACCTATGGCGACTTTGCTGCCCAGCAGACCGAAGGAAAATCCTGGCAATGGATGCTGGCCGGTGCCTCGGTAGTAACGGGTTTTTCCCAGGTCTCAGACTGGGGCCTGCGTAAAGAAGGGCAAGAAGAAGGCGAACTCCTTGCTCCAGAAAAAATCGACTATCGGCACGCTCGACTCTTCGACTACCAGATACTTTCCGATGGTGTGCAGTTCCGGTATCAGATTCAATTCCAGATTGATGGAAAACTCAATGAGATTCTGGTTACCGAACAGTGGTATGGTCTGTCCGGGACAGAGTCCACTGGAGTTCAGCGGCAGATCTCCGCTACGCCACGGATCCCAGGTTATGAACTGGTTTTGTCTCAGCTCCCCGGTCGGGTTTCCGTGGGAGAGCCTCTTATCGAAAACCAGTCGGGTACTAAAGCGTTGAATTCTTCAAAGGGAATCCATTTCCCGGCAGACCGATTGCAGGAAGATGTCGCCAGCTGGGACCTTACTTACAGGATTCAATTGTCGAATCGTTCGGTTGGCGAAATACCCCAGAAACCAGAGTTTGTCGCTGAAACTCAACAACTGGACAGCACACCTGGTTTTACCAGCACTCGACTCCCCCTGGGAGATTCCGTAATGCCGACGTCCTTCTGCTGGACTCCGGAAGGAAAGCTGCTGGTCACCTCGTTAAAGGGAAATGTGTTTCAGCTCGATGATGAAAATCAGGATGGCCTGCTGGATAGCAGAACGCTGATTGCGGAAGGGCTGGCCGCTCCGTTTGGCTTGATTTGCCATGAGGATGCTCTGCTTGTCGCTCATAAACCCGAAGTCCTGCAGATCAAAGGCTGGCAGACAAAATCACCCGAGTATTCGATTCTGGCAGATGGCTGGGGGCACACCGATAATTACCACGACTGGGTGACCGGCTTTGGTGTAAACGAGCAGGGGAAAATCCTGTTCGCAACCGGGAGCGATTACGCCCAGCCCAAACGGGATGAAGAACGCAGGCACTTCCGTGGGAGAGTCCTGCAACTGGAGTCGGGGGATCAGGTTCGTCCCATTGCCTCCGCACTGAGATATCCGATGGGGATCGCTTCCGATTCCCGGGGGCGAGTCTTTGTCAGCGACCAGCAGGGAGTACAGAACTGCTTCAACGAAATCAATTATATCCTTCCCGATCATCAATATGGTGTTCCCGGACTCGAACCGGTTGAAGGGATAGATCAGCGGGCCGCCATTCAGATTCCGCATCCCTGGACACGCAGTGTGAATGGGATCTTCTTCATCCCCGATCAGGATGCACTGGGAGGTCTGGAGCCATTTCGAGGACATGGCGTCGGGTGCGAATACAATCACCGTTTTCTGGTCCGGTTTTCACTGCAGGAAGTGAATGGCGGCTTGCAGGGGGCTTGTTATGCCCTGACGATTCCTCACGATGAGTTAGCCGCAGAGGCTCAGTCTTTTCTGGGGCCAATGTCTGGCACCATTGATGCCCAGGGGAATCTCTATATCGGTAGCATTTCCGACAGTGGCTGGATAGGCGGCCAGAACACGGGAGAGATTGTCAAAATGGTTGCACAGGAATCCCTGCCAAACGGGATCCGGGAATTGACGGCACTCCCCAATGGATTTCAACTGGAGTGGATTCATCCTCTGCCGGCGGATCTCAAGGTCAAAGCGGAGGATCTGACTATTTCGGGATATACCCGCATCTGGGAAGGTGATTATGCCACACCGGACAGTGGGCGTTATCGTCCGGAAATCCGCTCCCTGCAATTGTCAGAGGATCGCAGAAAACTGGTGATCGAGGTGGATGAACTTCGCAAAGAGTATCTGTACGAATTCTATCTGAACCCGGACTGGAAGCAGTTTCCGTCCGCAGCATTTTATACGATGAACCAGATTCCCCAGCCCTGATTGAGGTTTTGTGAGTTCCGCTGAAAGCTGAGGAAATACTGGAATCAGCGACCAGCTCGCCAGATATTGGTAATCACGACATGATCTATCGATTTGGCGGCTTTGCGATGAAGCACTGGACTTGTCAGGATTTCTGCTGATTGTCGTTCCAGGTGCATATGGACGCCGGCATCGTGCAGGAGTTCCGCTGCCGGGCGGACCCATTGATTCTCCTCCGATGCCAGAATCAAACCCAGCCGGTTCCGCAGAGAGCGGAAGCCCTGCTGTAAATTCGGGAGAGTCGTCTTTGTCGGATCCAGTGCAATGAAACCCCAGTAGGCATCGCAGGAATTCAGAAACAGGTGCAATGCCTGTGTTCCCTGCGGGCCAGAGCCCATCAGGAGGATGCGTTCTGAATGTACGTTGTAGTGACGTTGGACCTGGCCAATCATCGATTTCAGATGCTGCTGGGCAATCTCCGCTGAACAGTCCAGCAGCTTCTCAGCGTTGGCGATATCCAGTCCCAGGTAATTCTGTGGGCTGAGCTGTTCCATGGTTTCCAGGAAATCGGAAGTACTGGACTGTTCACTGGAGAGATGGACCACCAGTGGATAGGCATATTTCGGCTCATACTGGTCCGGCGTGAAAACCGTGGCCCGTTGCGGGATGGAAAACAACTGCTCAGCATCTGCCTTCAGATTTTCTTCCACAGAGTGAGAGAAATCGGAAAACAGGGGTGCGCGGAGCTTGTCGCAGCCGGAGTTGTGAATACGGTTCATCTCTTCAAAAGACTTTCTGCAGTAGGATCAGAGAGGCTTGGTGCGGTTCTGGAAAATTGCTCGACTGGAAAATGCGTGCCAGGACAACGGGTTGCTTTGATGATTCCATGTGTTGTGACGGCTTCAATCTGCAGATTCTGCTGCTGATCGAATTGTCGCAGCAGCTTTTTCAGAGAAACAAGTTGAGCTTTTGTCGGAGCGGAGTCATCAAAGTTACCGATCAAACAGATTCCAATGCCGAACTGGTTGAACAGTGTGATTCCTGCATGAGCTCCTTCACACTGTTCCTGCCAGCGAAAGGTGGCTTCAATCTTGCCATCCGGCATTCCCTGGCCATTTCCGATCACAAAGTGATAACCAATCCCTCTCCAGGGATTACCCTCCGCATCCAGCCGGGTTTTATGAAACTGGTCAATACTGGCAACAGACCCGGCCTCGGTGCCGGAGTGATGCAATACGACGTATTTCCAGCTCCGCATTTCTGTGCCTGGCTGCCAATGAGATGGACTCAAATCGGCAGCCTGAACAACTGGCAGTTCGGTTCCCCGAACGATGCAGATGCCGAGCAGGCAGATGAGGAAATGATACTTCATATGAAGTCAACTCAGGTTGAATTGTGTCTGGTTTCAACTGCCTGAATTTACTGCTCATCAACCGGTGAGTCAATTGCCATTTCATTTCTCCACACTGGGGAAAAATCACAGAGTCTTCACACCGGTTTCCGACGGGAAACTGGGGTATTCAAGCAGACTTTGCGGGCGCCTCAAAGTCTGACAGGTTTACCTCACTTCATGAAAATCGCTGTTCGGGTCCGCTTATGACAATTCTTTCCCCTTCTGAATGAAAATGGCAAAACAGGAACCTGGTACCGGTTTGGATTGTCTCCTGAGTGAATTTGCATTCTTTCATCCGGTATTCATGAAATTCACTGCAGCCGACTGCGTTCGTACATCAGGACCGCCAGTGCATAGGCACAGGCAGCGGTGGTGACGGCAGGACCTGCCAGCTCATTCAGCGAGGTCGTTCTCAGATTCAGATTGGAGTTGGTAATCATTTGAGCGGCGAGGTACTCATGACTCCCGCTCACGAGAACTTCAGCAGGAGCGGCAGGCATATTGCTGAGGACCTGCCGGAGTCGTCGCAGGAATACAACCTGCTGCTGATTCCGAAACAGGTGGGCCAGTTCCGTCAGCTCCTCGGTATCAAACTGATCGGGAGTTGTGCAGAGCATTCGACAAAAGCGTTGAGCGGCATGCTCGGAATCTGCCGGACGTCCATCGGCTGTGGGAGTATCAGGCGGAATGCGATGCGATGGGTTGAGAATCAGTTCCAGATCTATTGTTGTGGCAAACAGTTCAGCAGCTACGCCAATGGTCTGTCCCTGAAAAGTGATCTCGTTTGCCAGGGAACAGAGCGGCGTTCGCGAACCACCCGTATAGATGAGTTCCCCGGAGATCAGCCGTTCAAAATCTGTGTAACCGGTCGGCTGAGGCAATCCTTCAATAATGGGAATGATATCGGTGGTCGTCGAACCAAAATCGATCAGCAGGCCATTCCCGGTTTCCGCAAAATAGCGGCTCGCCCAAGTGGCCTGTGCCAGCCAGTTGGCAGCGGAGGTGAGCATGAAAAACTCGATGGCCACGTCCGCATCGACAAATTCGCCGGATGTCTGCCAGAACTGCACCTGGAAATCCTGACCAGCGTTCAGGCATGCCTGGACGATATCTTCCACGCCTTCCTGAGGGCAGGAGTAACAGTCGGCCAGTTCTCCGGTCATGGTGACGGCCAGAGTGCCAACATCGGAGAATTGCTGCAGACCAGCTTTCAGTGCGGAGGTAAGTTGATCCCGCTGCTTCCAGAGTGGAAAGGGAATCGTAAAAGCATTTCGATAGCAGTCCGCAAATTTCAGATTCGCACCACCCACATCAATCCCGACAATATTGGTACGACTACTCATGATTCCGGAGTGTTCTGGGACTCTTCAGGTGCGACGTCATCGAGAATCTGCATCGTGACCGACTCTCCGGGCCGCAGAACCAGGTTGGCATTCTCCAGCTCTGCCCAGATTCGGAACGAACCATCGACCGGGTTGAACTCTGGCAGAATAAAAGTGATTCTTCCTTGCACCAGGATTGGCTGGCCCTGCTCATTTTGTGTGCCCGAGTTGATGGTCACGACGCGATTCTTCAGCATTTCGTGACGATAGCGGGCGGGGAGAGTCGCTTCCGCCCGCAGAGTTTTCAGGTCAATCAGTTGCAGCAGACGCGTGCCGGGCTGAACCCATTCTCCCGGCCTTTTGTCGATCTTCTGCACAACTCCCGAAATGGGAGCACGGATCTGTCGACGTTCCAAGTTATTCCGCGCCACTTCCAGGTCGAGTCGCTTGAGTTCAACGGACAACATCATCATCTGTTGATCGTGAGCGGCCTGATTGCATTCCAGTTCTGCTTTTTCGGCAATCAGTTTCAGGCGATTGACTTCGGTCTTGGAAACTGTTTCCGCGTATTTTTCATTGGCTTTGAGGGCTCGTTGCAACTCAGCCTGTGCGACTTCAGAGGTTTTCTCGGCCAGGGACATTCGGATCTGGTTCCCTGCCTCCTGTTTTGCGATATCGAGCTGCTGCTGTGCCTGTCGCAACTGCAGTTCCGCGTCCTGATCATTCAGGCGGATCAACAGATCTCCCTGCTGAACAGTCTCTCCTTCACGGACCTGAATGACGGAAATCACCCCCAGATCCTGAGCG
>JAGQQT010000290.1 GCA_020426065.1 Planctomycetaceae bacterium
CCTCCAGCTCCTGTGAAGCCGTCATGATACCGGACTCTTCGTTCATTCCAGCAATCAGTGGTTGTGGCTCGCTGGATGCACCGGCTTGGCCGGGATGCCGAATCTGGACGAACACACCCGCGTCATCGGACAATCCTCCGGCCGCAACGATGGCTTGCAGCACATCAGACTGACCGGATCGGAGTTCATAGGTGGCTGGTTTTTCCACTGCTCCCAGCACGGTAATCCGGTGCACTTTGGGACGCTTCATGGTTACGGTTACGTGAGGGACCTTATACAGACCCCGTTCAATACAGGCACCGGAGATAATTGCTTCCGCTTCCTCCAGGTCCATTCCACCCAGTTCGACAGTTCCCACGATCGGCAGAGATGCCGCACCGTTCTCACCTACGCGGACTGGAAATGTAGAGGTGTCTGATGAGGATAGTCCAGCAGCAATGCTGACTTCCAGCACATCGCCGGCACCAATCAGATCCTGGGAGGTTTGAGCGGTTGCCAGTCTGGTCAAATCCACTGTCTGTGCATTTTCCAGTGGGGGGGCCTGAAATTGAGCGGGCAGAGTTTCTGCCTGATACTGATTAGTTGTGGAGCATCCTGTGACGGCCAGCATTCCCAGCACGAGTCCCAGGAAAGTCGCAATCCGTGATGGCACCCTCCGGTCAGTATTACCGGCCGAAGTCCATCTCAGGTGAGGAGAGAGGTTTTGCGGATTCATGTGGGACAGAAATTCAGGATGCAATGAAGTGGATGGGAACAGATTCGAAGGAGTTCGAGATTCATTGAAATTGAGAGACTGCGATGACAGAAATGTCCATGGAAAGACCTCGCGGGTTCTCAATCGCTACGAAACCTAGCCGGGAAGACGAACAAAGGTCAAGATCAGCCCTTTGTTGTAAAAAGGTCAATCCGTGTGGGAATTTTCGGCTTTTCAGGCATTTTTCGGGGAATTCCAACACAAAGCGCGGGTTGATCGTAGTCCAGTATCATAGCCGGGAAATCGCCTGGAGAACTTTTTCCTGATTTAACCAGGAAGCGGGTTTCTTTCGTTTTTTTCTCGACGACTGACCCCTTTCCCGATACGATCCTGTGGTAAGGATTGTCGAGAAACGGATTTTCAGTGCTGTTTATCCCCTTCTGATCGTCGTAACGAGATGCGGACATTTCTCACAATCATTGTGCTGAACGCCTATGTATGGGGTGGATTGATCTATCCACTCATCCATACTCATGGCGATCATGCTGATTGTCAGCACGCCGCTCATTCGACGAATTCGACACCAGAATCCGGGCTGTCCTGCTGTTCACATTCCCATCCGCATGCACACGGTAAGCACGTTCATTCTCACGAGCACGAGCATTCTGAATCGGCTGCACAGAATACGGATTGCCAGGGATCTGAAAATCACTCTCATCCCTGCGGCCCGCATCATCATGATGACTGCCCTGCCTGTGAACTGCTGACTTATGCTTCAGCACCTGTTCAGGTTGTCGGGCTGGAAGTTTCGGACAGCTGTCCGGAGCAGGTTGAAACGCTGAAAGTCTCGTCAACCCAGGCCGGTCAGGTCTGGTCGCCTCTGCTGCGAGGCCCTCCTGCCGTCCAGGCTTAGGAGGGATGCCGGTTTGGATTGTGCTTCAGGAGGGCAGGGCTCTGTGTGAACAGAGTGCTCAGGCTCATACTCTGATCACCCACACCTCATCAGGAATCAGCAAGTCTATTCGTTTGCCCGCTGGACCGGACAGGCGAAAGACCCTGGCTACTTCATGATACCCCGGACCGCTGCTCACCCGCATCTTGTTTTCTTCTGCTGGGAACGCAGTTTTTGTTGACGGTTTTTTCTTTCTGGCTCCGCTCTTATTTTCAGTGAGCCTCAGCGTTTTTCCAATAAGGATGTTATCGATGTCTTTCGCACGCAGTCTGGCCCGCTCCCGACGGGCATTTACCCTGATCGAACTTCTGGTGGTCATTGCCATCATTGCGGTACTGGTGGCCCTGCTTTTGCCAGCCGTTCAGCAGGCACGAGAAGCCGCTCGCCGCACCAGCTGTAAAAACAGCCTCAAACAGATTTCCCTGGCATTGCACAATTATCACGATACTCACCGCGTTCTGCCTCCCGGCTGGATTGCGGTTGCTCCCACTGCCACTCACATGGCTCACAGCGGAACCAGTGGTGCTGGCTGGGGCACAATGCTTTTGCCCTTCCTGGAACAGGCTGCCCTGTATGATCAGTTCAATCCTAACCTGAGTATCATTGATCCGGCTAACGATAAGTACCGTCTGGTAACCATTGATACGTTTCAGTGTCCTTCTGATCCGAAACCAGAACGGTTTCAGATTGAAGAAGAAGGATCGCCGGGAACGGTTCTGGCTGAGTTGCCCACCGCCAATTTCGTGGCTGTGTTTGGAACGGGAGATCTGCATGGCTGTGAAAATGGACCCGGAGTTTCTCCCGTTTCCGCGACAGGCCAGTGTCGGGGAGATGGAGCATTCTATCACAACAGCAGCACGAAATTCCGGGACTTCACCGATGGAATGTCCAATACGATGTTAGTTGGAGAACGTCTGACCAACGAACCGCTCGGCTGGTACTCCACCTGGGTGGGCATGGTTCCCGAAGGGGAAGAGGCCTTCCAGCGAATTCTTGGTTCGATGGATCATGTGCCGAATGATCCGACCGGTCACTTTGATGATTTCAGCAGTTTCCACAAAGGGGGAGCCCAGTTTGCCCTGGGAGATGGCAGTATCCGCTTCCTTTCAGAAAACATCGACAAAGGAGTTTACCAGGCACTGGGAACAATCCAGGGTGGTGAACTGGTGGGCGAGTTCTGATCACTCATCAATCGAAGACCCGGCGGTCGAATCATCTGATTTGAGAAACTGTTCCAGGATGCAACGCCCCATCGTCCAGCGGGCGTTGACATCCTGCAATGGTCTTTCGTGGATACAACCAGCCGGATCTGCATACCGCATGGAATCGATGCTGAGCGGGCCAAAGTAACCTGACTGAGCGGCAGAGGAGGCAAACTCACCGGTCACCTTCCAGGACTGCGGCCAGAGCTTTCGCAACTCGTTCCACTGAGCAACCGGGATCGCATCATTCCGCAGGTATTGACCACGGGCATCGGAAAAGAGGTCAGTCACTCCGCAGAAACGGACTTCACCAGCCTGCGAGAGTTCATAATGAAAGCTCATTTCTCCAACGGAGGCAAGCCAGGGTTCCCACACCAGGGCATGGCCTGCAGCAAACCGTGACTCGGTCCAGGCAACCTGCTGAGCGGAAAGATCCGAACCTGTCCCCATAATCCGTTCCCGACCGGACATGCCGAATTCCGCTTTCAGTACCCATTTGACATTCGGCGTGCAGGAGCGGAGGATCTGCTGAAGTTCGTCCGCTGAAGTGCAGACACCCAACCCGGGTGGACCTATATCATATTCGAGTTCGTATTGTGCGGAGGTTCTTCTGGAATTCGTCCAGGCTACCAGCCTCTGTGATGGCGCATGGATCTCCCAGCCTTTCAGAGTGGCCAGTTCTCTCATCTCGTTATTCCAGCCCCACGGTTCCAATCGCCAGCCAGCACCAGGGATTTCCCGTGCAGTGGATGCTGTTTCCAGCTGAACCTGTTGCTTTTGACAGAGAGCTGAAAGGTCCTGTTGTTCTTCTATAGACAGGTGTGGCCACTCCGGAACCCACAACATGTCTCCAGCAGCGGTAAGTGGCAGGAGCCGGGAAGCAAACCGGGCATTGACGAGTGCGAGCGTGCGGGATCGCGTTAAGGGGCGGTCCTGTGCCTGCATTCGATATTCACAATCAAAGTTGCCTCGCCAGATCCGCTTCATTCAGGATTGTTCCAAGTGAATGAGAGAGGGAGATGGCAGAAAGCGGGGGCCATAGCAGCGAGCCAGTTGATGGAGTGTCTCAATGAGCTGTTCCCGATTTAGAGACTGGGCGAAGCGGATTGGTCCGCCACGGAAAGGAGCAAACCCGGTTCCCAGAACCATGGCCATGTCAATCATCCAGGCTTCCGGCACAACCCGTTCATCGAGGCAGCGTCCCGCTTCATTCACCATGGCCATGGAAAGACGCAATTGGATCAGGCTGAATTCGCCAGAAAGAGGAACATCCTGTGGTTCATCCAGTTCGACATCAATTCCGTCCAGCAAGGGCTGCAGGCCAATGGCAGTAGTCTTCTTTCCATGGACATAGTTATAGAAACCAGCCTCGGATTTTTTTCCGAGCCGATTCCCCTCCACCATTCGCTGCAGCACAGTAGCAGTGATGGATTCATCACCGAAGACAATCGAAAGAGAACCTGCGACATGGGCAGCCACATCGACTCCTACCTGATCAATCAGTTCGAGTGGCCCCATTGGCATGCCAAACTTTTTCATCTCCCGATCGATTACCGACAGATCTCCGTTGCGGGCAGTCATCTCAATGGCCAGCTTGACCGCTTCATCGAGATAAGGCATCAGAATTCGATTCACGACAAAGCCAGGTGCATCGGCCGTGACAACGGGGGTTTTCCCCAGTTTGCGGGTCAGCTGCAGGAGTTTCTCCAGCGTCTCGGGAGAAGTTTCAGCGGCCTGCACCACTTCCACCAGATCCATTCGATGAACGGGATTGAAAAAATGCAGTCCTCCGACCCGATCTCTTGGATAAACCTGCTCGAAGATCTGATTGACGGAGAGTGCAGATGTGTTGGTCGCCAGTAGCGTGGTAGGGGGCAATGTTTCGGCCAGGTCGGCAAAGATCTTCTGCTTGAGCGGCAATGATTCCGGGACCGCTTCAATAATCAAATCCATTTCAGCAAGCCCGCTCAGGTCCGTCGTCATCGTGAGCCGTTCCAGCTGTTCCTGCATCTGTTGTGGAGAAACACTTTTCCGTCGGAGCAGTTCCTGATAGATCGATTCAATCCGCTGCCGACCTGCCTGGGCAGCATTCTGATCCACTTCTTTGACCGTGACATGCAAACCATTACGCAACGCCAGTTGAGCAATGCCGGCTCCCATTGTGCCGCCGCCCAGAATTCCGATTGCATTCACCGGCGAAACCTCTTCCGCATTCAAGACCCAGGTTTTGAGATTGCGAGCCTGCTCCTGCAGCAGGAACAGACGGACCAGGTTCTGACTGGTTGGTGTAAAAATGAGCGTGGCAATCGATTCCTGTTCATACTGATAGCCGGAGGCATCCGAAGTTGCCGCTCGCCTGACCGCCTCAATTGCACGATCCAACGCCGGATAATGCGTTGAAAGCCGGGCCGTCTTTTTGCGGGCGCTTTGAAACAGCAGATAACGCCCCGGTGCGGTCTGATTGATAAACCAGTCCGCCCAGCTTCTCGCTTTATCAGCCTTCTGGACAGTTCCCTGACGGTACTCGCCCAGTTTCTGTTCGAGGGAATCCGCCGCAATCATCTCATCGACCAGTCCGATCTTGAGGGCTCGATCAGGCTTGATCCGTGTTCCCTGCAGAATCAGCTGCAATGCGTGCGTGGCGCCGATCAGCCTGGTCAGTCGCTGCGTACCGCCCCATCCGGGCAGGATGCCGAGCTGCGTTTCCGGTAGACCAATCCGGGTTGCGGGATCATCGATGGCCACTCGCACATCGCAGGCCAGAGCAAATTCCAGTCCGCCTCCCAGGCAGACGCC
>JAGQQT010000291.1 GCA_020426065.1 Planctomycetaceae bacterium
GCTGCACCTGTAACTCCACCGCCGCAACCCAAGCCAGTTCAGGCTGCTCCCAAAACACCACCGGCAGCTGCACCTCCCAAACCGGTCCAGAAACCGGCCACCGCTCCACCAGCGGCTCAAAGACCTGCTGTGCCTCCTGCCGCACAAAAGCCAAAGCCAGCCAGTCCACCGGCTGCTGGTCAACCACCGCGACCGGCTGCCCAAGCGCCACCCCGGCCTGCTCCCGTACAACGACCACAACCTGCACCGCAGCGCAAGCCAACGCCTCCTCCTGTCAAGCAGCAGCCCAATCCTGCACAAGCCGATGCGGATGATCTGCCGTTTGCTGATGAGTTGCCGGATATTTTCTGATATCAGATTGTATGTTATCGATTCCCTTGCGGAATGTTTTTTCAACTTTGAAATTGAGTTTGCGGAACATGTCATTGAAGCCGTTGTCATTTGAACGGGATATTCACGATCTGGAAGAGCGACTGGCTGCACTGGAAAGTCAGCAGGATCCTCCACCCAAACAGCTTGAAGCCATCCGCAATATGCGCGAAGAAATTGTGGGAATGCGGAGAGCAGTATTCGACAATCTGAATGCCTGGCAGGTTGTCGAAGTGGCCCGTCATGAAAATCGTCCGCAGACGCTCGATTATCTGAATCTGATTTTCGATGAATTCATCGAACTCCACGGTGACCGGGCTTACGGAGATGATCGGGCGATGCTGACAGGCTTCGCGCGAATTGATGGCAAGAGAGTGCTGTTTGTCGGCCAGCACAAAGGGCGGAACCTGAAGGAGCGGACAACGCACAACTACGGTATGGCTCATCCGGAAGGCTACCGAAAAGCGCTCCAGAAGATGGAACTGGCTGCGAAGTACGGCCTGCCAATTATAACCTTTATTGACACCGCTGGTGCCTATCCCGGAATTGGAGCCGAGGAACGCGGGCAGTCTTATCAGATTGCTTACAACCTCCGTGAGATGGCAGCGCTGGGAACACCCGTCATCAGCACCGTGCTCAGTGAAGGTGGCTCTGGAGGAGCGTTGGGAATTGGTGTGGCCAATTATGTCTGCATGCTTCAGCACGCTTACTATTCGGTGATCAGCCCCGAGGGATGTGCGGGCATTTTGTGGAAGCATGTCAGGCATGCTGACAAGGCCGCCAAGGCATTGAAGTTCACTGCCAAAGACATGCTTGAGTTTGGTGTGATTGACAAGATCGTTCCTGAGCCATTTGGAGGCGCCCATCGCAATCACCGCCAGGCAGCAACCAATCTGAAAGCCGAACTCGTTCAGGCTCTCAGGCAGTTCATGGGGAAGAGCAGCAAGGAACTGATCGATCACCGCTACGAACGCTTCCGTCGAATCGGACGATTCGAAGAAGGCACTCCGACAACGGCCGAATGTTCCTGATCTCAATGGAGAAACATCCTGTGTTTTTCCCTGAGGGCAACGTCCGATAATGTCCGTTATGTATCATTCGCTGGTGAAAAACGCCTAAGCATTGTGATATTTTATTGGAGGACGTGTCGGGGCTCTCAGCCTCTGGCGTTCCACAGTTTTGATTGTGAGCGAGCCCAGGCCTGGTGGGATTAATCCGTTACGAATCTGGGCAATCGCAGGAAACGATCAATGTGCCCGGCAAAGATTTTGTCAACGTGACCGGAGCGGATATTCGTCCGGCGATCGCGGACCACGCCTGCTCGTCCCAGTTCATAAAGGCGAACAATTCTCCCCTCATCGATTGCCCCCCTGCTCTGGATGGCATCAACATATGTCGCCAGAATGGGCAACGCCCGTTCTTCAATCGTGTGCTGTTCGCCAGCCATGTTCATCTGCAGGCTGAGCATGGTCTCACTGTGGACCAGTCGGACGTTCCACAACGGTTTGTTAATCAACCGTCCAGACCCCTGGCTGATTTTGCTGACCTCCACTGTGGCATCACCCGGCTGGATCAGTTGTCGGGTGCATTCTGCCGGAAGCACGTCAACGCGGAGTCGCTCACGGGTTTTCTGTTGAGCTCGGGAATCGTTTCTGTTGATCTCATGAACCCCCCGTTCTTCATACAGATATGCCGCTGCTCCAAAACCTTTGATGTGCAGCACAATGCTGTCCTCAAAAGGTGTGGCCTGCTGAATATCTGAAATGACTTCCATACCCAGACGGAACCGTTTGGCCCACTTGGAATACATTTGGGCAATACGCAGTACTCCTTCGTTCGGCTCCCCTTTCCTGGCCAGTGCCGAAATCATCAGGTACACATCTCCCAGCAAACGGGATTCATCGTCTTCCTGAAACTGTTCCAGCAGTTCTGTTTTGAGATGAATTGAAGCGAGATCATCGAAAGTCAGTTTTCGTTTGCCAAAACGATCGATATCGCGATGCAGCAGGTATAATTGCTTCTCGGCATGTTCGATACGGTAAATCTGATCGGAAACCTGCCCGGACTCTTCATGGTTATCCCAGAAACCGGGAATGGCGGTACGAGCCAGCAGATTGGTTTTGCGGGCTGCCCAGAGGCTGGTCGCTTCTTCCAGATTCCGAATCCGTTCCTGAATTCCTTCCAGCTCACTGTTGTGGGCTGTTTTGGGGGTTTCTTCCGGTTCGTCAACTTCGTTGTAAGGGGATTCAATTGAAATCGTGATCTGGCGTTTTCCTGCAGCCATATGGATGACTGATTCCGGTGTCACACGCCCTGTCACCAGTTTTCTGGCCAGCGGAAGCAGCAACAGTCGTTCAATGACCCGTTTGAGTGGACGGGCTCCAAATGTGCGGGAATAGCCTTCTTTCAACAGCAGTGGATAGACACTCGGTTCGATATTGAGAGACAGATTCCTGCCGGTCACACCACTTCTCTGGAGCACTCGTGTGACTTCCAGCCGGGCTATCCTTTCCGCCGATTCCTTGGTGAGCGGGCGGAAGACAACGACCCGATCAATCCGGTTGATGAATTCTGGACGAAACGTGTGTCCCAGCTCCCGATGAATGTCGGTGTCCAGGCTCTCAACCTGATCGCTTTGGCCGAAGCCGAAAGTCGGATTTTCCGAGAGCTGGGAACCGACATTTGATGTCATGATGATGATCGAGCGTCGGAAATCAGCAGTTTTTCCCTGGCCATCCGTTAAACGTCCTGCATCGAATATCTGCAGGCAGATATCGTAGACATTGATATGTGCTTTTTCGATTTCATCCAGCAGAATGATAGAGAAGGGCTGTTTGCGAACCATTGAAGTCAGCACACCGGCACGACCTCGTGCTCCATTGAGGCGTTCGAAGGCATCGTAAGTCGAGAATTCACTCATGTCGATTCGCGAAATCCGATCCGGACTGCCAAAACAGTATTCTGCCAGCGATCTGGCCAGCTCTGTTTTGCCAACTCCGGTTGGTCCAACAAACATCAGCACGCCGTAAGGCTTTCCCGGGTCGGTCAATCTTGCCTTGATGAGGGTGATCAGATCGACGGCTGCATTGACTGCCTCCGGCTGACCAACAACCCGGTTTTCAAAGAAAGCCCGAACTTCTTTCAGGTTGAGTGGAACCTGGTCATCGAGCAGATGCGTAGAAACTCCAGTGGACTTTTCAATGACGCTCAGAATTTCCTGTTCCGTCGGCAGTTCATCGATATTGGCTCGTGCTTTCAGCACCTGGCGAAGCAGACCAACGATCCGGCCGGGGTTTTCCAACCCGGCCTGGGAGAACTCGGAGAGTTCAAACAGACGGTCCAGAAACGCGTTGTTCGCCAGCAGGCCTTCTTCTTCCAGCACACTGGCAGCAATGTTTTTTGTGCATTCGTCATCAGTGGATTTCAGCGTGGTCAACTGAAACAGTCGTTTCAATGCGGAGTTGTTCGCATAGGCCTCCTGCAGTTCCTCTTCACTGCTTTCTCCCAGAATGATGACACGTCCCTGTTCGATGTGTGGAACCAGTGCAGAGGCAACGTTGTTATCTGATGAAGATGAACGTCCGACGGTTGTGATTTCATGAAGAGCAGGGATGTAAAGGATGATTTTATTCGGACTGGCAATCTGTTCGATCACTCGGGAAAGCTGGGTTTCCCATTCCCCCAGGTACTTCGTTCCTTTCAGGAATTCTGTCGGAGTGATCTGCACCATCGACCAACCTGTGTCCAGAGCTGCCAGCTGGTGAGCCAGCTCATAAACGATGGCTGTTTTTCCGGTGCCGGAACTGCCAGTCAGCGTGACGCACCGCCCGCCATCCTGTGTCAGATTGGTGAGCAGATCCTGGACGATGCTGCCTCGTTCATAGGCGCGGGGCAGATTCTCGAGAATCTTTCCGTCTGTCAGAATCGTTCCTAATCCTTCGAGGATTTCACGCTGACTTGAGTTCAGATGGGATGACATGGAGGTTCCGGGGCAAAGGAAGTGATAGGAAGAGGTGGGACAGAATGTGACTGACACATTCTGTGATGAAGAGGCCCTGTATCATTTAATGATAAATATTCAGGAACGGTTTTCAATTACACCAGATGGGGCAAAAGCCTGATTGACTCAAAATTCGAATAGCCATTTTTTTTCAGTTTCTCTATGATTTTAAGGAAGAATTCTGCGCTTATGTCGTTCCCTCGGAAGTGACTTTCCCGCAACCAGGTCTAAGATGGCTTTTGTGAGCCGTTTCGTCACTCAGGAGATAATGAAGTGAGTAACGCGAACACAATTCGATGCTCCCATTGCGGAGTGGAACTGGCTCGTCCGGCAAAACTCGAAGCGAACATGAAACTCGTGTGTGGTTCCTGCGGGCATGGGATGGTTGTCAAATCACCTCGCAAGTCGACTGTGGTGGCGCCGGTCGCTCCAGTGGCTCCGGTCGTAACTGAACCCCCTCCCCGCTCCGGCTGGTCTGGTTCAACCGTTGCCGGATTGACCGTACTTCTGCTGGTTGTCGGTGTTGGGGCCGGATATGGGATTTCACAATTCAGTAACGGACAGCAGCAAGGGCCGGGGCCCGTTACCAAAACATCCGGTGCAGAACAATCTGCACCTGCGGTTCCGGTGACTCAAAAACCTGCAACCGAGACCAAAGAGGAGTCTCGTTCCGCCGCTCCTGCCGTGACATCAACTGAGGATGCGGTCAACAAGCTGGCGGGAATTCCCTCTCCCACAACACCCGAGGCAAATCCTGCTGAGGGACAACGGCGGTTCATCTCAGCCACAGGACGTGTTCTGGCGATCGGAGCAATGAAGTCATTTGATGGAACACATTTGACAGTAAAGACAGCGGATGGGACTGAAGTCCGCATGACGATTGATAATTTAAGCCCGGAAGATCAGAAGTTCGTACTTGATCAGCCTCCTGGTTCACAACGAAATGACCTCCCTGCCCTGGCACAGACCGGAGCATCGCTTCCCGGGATGGCTTCCAGTGCTGGGCCTGGACCTGTTGTCGCCGATTCCGGACCGCCTGCGGGTAATCCGGCTCCTGATGATCCCCGACCGCTGTTCGGCAAACAGAATCCACGAATTCCTCTCAATGCCCCTCCCGGATTTCCCCTTGTTCGTGACTGGGTCGATTCGAATGGAAGAGTGATGATTCGGGGAGAGTTTGGTGGAGTCAAACCTGGTGGACGGGTTGTGATTAAACTGCTGCAACGTGAGTGGGCACCAAGCTCTGA
>JAGQQT010000292.1 GCA_020426065.1 Planctomycetaceae bacterium
GGCTGTTGGCGATCGACATTTCCGGTCAGGCACTGAAATGCGTAATGCGAACCAGTTGCACCCACAATGGAACGCAGGAAAGCGAATTTGTCTGCCATCTGTGCGATGCGGGGAAACATTTCTCCGATCTGAATTCCAGGCACATTGGTGTCGATGGCCGAGAACTCTCCCCGGATTTCTGCAGGGGCATCCGTTTTGATGTCCCACATGTCCTGATGGGGTGGTCCACCCGGAAGGAAGACCATGATGATCCCCTTCTTGTTGCTGGACATGCCGGCAGCCTGCTCGGCCTGCAGCACCTGGGGCAACGACATGCCTCCCAGGGCCAGTCCACCAATCTGGAGCATCGAACGACGGCTGATGCCATCACATAATCGGTAACGGGAGGAACCAAACAGATTCAACATCGACGACTCCTGAGGTGAGAACAGGGGGGCGATGCACAGGCAGGACGATGATACCGTACGGCAGGTGCTGTGGGTCTTCTTTGTGCCTGAAACAGCGTCCTGATTCAGGCACATCCTTCACAACATATTGATTGATATTGAAGTATAATCGACCCGCAGCCCCGGTCAATTGGAAAAGAACATTTCCTCATGCACAAAAACACAGGCACTCACTTGTCGAATCTGAACTGAAGCGTCTGATCCTCCACTCCTGTGTTCAGGCTGTAAGGATGGTGCGGATTATCGGAATTTTGTCTGTTTTCATGAATAGGTTGAGGGTTTGGATGTTTGGTCTGCCGGGAGTATCCCAATAAAAAACACCCGGCTCCTACTGGTCAGGAACCGGGTGTCGAGTTGGAATCAATTCAACGCGTAAGCTTAGAACTCACCAATGACCTGATTGTCAGCCATCGAACCAAGATTACGCCAGATTGTGGCGTCTACGTTTTCACTGATGAAGCGAACACCACCATCACCCAGTGTGAACTGGGCTCCACCCTGGTGGAAACTGGAGGAAGCGAACCAGCGCCAAATGGAATTGATCGGTCTTGATGTTCCTGTGATGTGAGCGAATTTCATTCCGCGACCATCCTGGATGTCCTGAATACGATCTGTCAGGTTCACAGGCTGATATCCACGAGCTTCAGCTACCATGATCGTGTTGGACAGTCCATCGGTCACATCTCGGAACTGGGTGCTGGAATCGTGGAAGAACATCCCTCTTGAGCTGCGCTCGCTGCTGTTTGCAGCCCAGTCCATCGATTCAAAGCTCCAGGTACCTCTACCGGTACTTTCAATGCTGGCCGCCATTGCATAGTAGTGGACAATGTGTGAACTAGCCACGATCGTTCCTGCACCCACAGGATTGCTGGGGCAAAGGTAAGAATCGTAAGGTCGGGTGAAAGCAGCTGTGTTGTTGGCATTCCCGTTCCAGGCGATGTTGAAATCGATCTGGTCGTACTGAGCGGCCTCTTCAACAAATGGCAGAATCAGTGTGAGCCAGTTTCCAGCACGACCACCCCAGGTGCAACCGCTGGCTGGGCAGTTGGAAATGTGAGATTGTGGATGAACTTCCAACGGTGGAAGGGTGTTGTACGTATCATGGTAGTTGTGCAGTGCCAGCCCCAGCTGTTTCATGTTATTTTTGCAGGAGCTGCGTCGAGCGGCTTCGCGGGCCTGCTGAACTGCGGGCAGCAGGAGGGCCACTAGAATGGCAATGATTGCGATGACAACGAGCAGCTCAATCAGAGTAAAGCCGCGTCGCACGGGAGACAGTTTTTGCATGGCATGGTCCTTAAAAAATACAACGATGCGAAACAGTTAAGAATTAGGGGTGAGTCGGATCCAGGGGATCTGGTTACTTCCCGGGAACTTCCAGTGTCAGATTGTTCTCGCCCTCTTTCACATCTGCTGTCAAATCGGATTCACGAGCGTCTGAATATTTTGTGGGGACATTACAGGGTGGGGCTGCTTCACCTCCGCTTCCGCTATCGGAGGACACGGCTCCCTGGCAAATCACAGTCACTTTGTGTGACCCAATTACGGCCCCATTCGCTCCACCGGGACCTGTCAGGGTAAATTTTCCACTGGTGTCAGTTGTCCCATAAGATGCGGGGCCTGTTGTTCCCTTGGCGTTATCCGGATAAAAGGTAATTTCCGCATTGGCGACTGGGTTTCCTCCCATTGTGACAGTTCCTGTAACAGGAGCCATAGGAGGGGCATCAGTTCCACCGCCACCGCATCCTGCGAGAATCAGGGAAACCAACAGTGCAGAAGAATAAGACAAGCGTGCTTTCATTGTGTCTGCCAAAACGAGTAATCTACGGGTAAATACTTATTCATATCACACCTTAATCCGCTGAACCATTCTTCGCAACAGATTCTGGATGATCATGCCCGAAAAAAACACTGAAACTGCCCGTATGTCTAGTTCAGGCAGAGGGTTGCGACTGGCTGTCGCAGTGTTGATCCTGATAGTTGCGCTCCTGTTCCTCTCCGCTCGAATCGGGATTTCTTATTCTTCCTCACTTCTGGAGAGTCGCCAGCATCAGCAGGCCCGAGGCTGGCTCGATTCGGTAGCCTGTTTCTGGCCCAAATCAGCTCGCTGGCACTATCTTTCGGCACGCACCCACCGCCGTATGCGCGAATTTGATCAGTTTGAAGCAGATCTCAGGATCGCACAGAAGAAAGGCTGGGATCGGGAAGCCATTCAATGGGAGCGACTGGTTGCCCAGGCACAACAGGGGCGTTTTCGGGAGCTGACTGGCCGCTGGGACGAGATGTTTCAACGTGCCGGGTCCGATGGGCCGGAAATCGGGCAGGCATTTGTGACTCAGGCATTGGGAACATTTCAGATGGCCGATGCTGCTCGCGGACTGCAGGCCTGGAAGCGGGATTTCCCTGATGATCCAACCGCTTACCTGTTTGCTGGCCAGATTGAAGAAGCGTATCTGAACTGGGCCCAGGCCGAGGAGGAGTATCGGACCGGACTTGAATATAACCCGGGCCATCCGGAGCTTTCATTAGGGCTGGCTCGCTGCCTGATTCGGTTGCGGGAATTGAATGAAGCCATTGAATTGCTGGAGGAAATTCATACTGATGCACCAGCGTCGGAGTACTATGAACTGCTGGCTCAAGCCTGTTTTGATCAAGGAGATTTTGATCGTGCGGAGGAGTTGTGCGCAAGAGGTCTATCCAAATATCCGTCCAGCCTGATGCTCCGAAAATTGCGAGTCTCTCTTTTGCTGGAAAAAAGCGAGTTGGACCAGTCACTGGTGCTACTCTCAGTTTTGGCGGCTGAATTTCCAGCTGATGTCGAGATACGCTATCAGCTGGGCCGGACGCTGCAGCGACTTGGCAGGAAAGAGGAGGCACAGCCTCATCTGGAATTTGCAGAGGCCGGTTCCGAACAGATGGGTCGATTAAATCATCTGCATGACGAACTGACGAAGGACCCGGATAATCCGGATCTGTTATTCGAGGTTGCCATGATCTACTACAATTACAAATCACGCCAGGAAGGTATTGTCTGGCTGAAAAATCTGCTGCAAAGATTTCCCCACTACCAACCGGCACTTGAGGTGCTGCATGGCCAGTAAGTCCGCCTTGGGTTCAATCCTGTTTTTGCTGTTGATGAGCTTTCTGGCCATTGGCTGTGATCGCGCTGACGAACATTCCTCCGTTCCTGCGCCACCCGGTGATGTGCAGTCCGATCCGTCATCGGAGCCCATGAAGAAACCATCCGTAACGTTCACTGAACTTTCGGCTGAGGTCGGGCTGGAGTTGACGATCACGAATGGTGCCGAGCATGGGCATCATTCAATCCTGCAGACCCTGGGAAGTGGAGTGGCTGTTTGCGATTATGATCTGGACGGACGGGAAGACCTGCTGTTTTCAAGAGGTGGCACATATTCCCCGGAACCTCAGCCTGCAGGGACGGGGCTGGCCTGCTTTCGTCAACTGGCAGCCTGGGAGTTTGCTGAAACAACCCGGGCCTGTGGGCTGCAGAAGCCACTGTTCTACTCGCATGGGTTGTTTGCCGCAGACTACAACAATGATGGCTTTACCGATTTCCTGCTGACCGGTTACGGGAATGTGGCCCTGTATGAAAACAATGGGGATGGAACTTTCACTGAAGCCACAGCAACTTCGCAAATCGTCAACAATCAATGGTCCACTGCAGCGGCCTGGGCTGATTTCAATCACGATGGCCACCTCGACCTCTACATTGTCAACTATGTGAACTGGTCCTTTGCCAACAATCCCGTTTGTATTCGCGGTGGCCAGGCCGACGTTTGCCCCCCCGCTCAATTCGAGCCGCTGGATGATCAACTGTGGTTGTCCCGAGGTGATGGGACATTTGAGTGCCAGACCAGCCAGACTCCACTCACTCCGGGGGGGAAGGGATTGGGGGTGCTGGCTGCTGACTTCGATACGGATGGAGATATCGACCTCTACGTCGCCAATGATACAGTGGCCAACTTCTTGTTTCTCAACGATGGGACTGGTCGTCTGGAGGAAGAAGGTTTTGCAAGTGGCACTGCAGTGGATCGGGAAGGTGTTGCAAACGGCAGCATGGGGATTGATACGGCAGACCTGAACGGAGACGGGCTGCCTGAAATCTGGGTGGCCAATTATGAAGACGAGCAGTTTGCCCTGTACGAGAATCTTGGTCACGGACTGTTTGAGCACAAAACCCGCCGCTGGGGGATTGCTGCCGTGGAGTCGGTCTTTGTGGGTTTCGGGACTCGCTTTCTGGATTTCGATCTCGACGGTGACCAGGATCTGGTGGTCACCAATGGGCACGTCATGGAGCAAATGGTCAATTCCTCAATCAACCAGATGCCCTTGCTGCTCGAAAATCAGGGGAACTCATTTGCGAATATCGCGGAGCAGGCTGGCAGTTATTTCTCTACGCCACACCTGGGACGCGGGCTGGCGACCTCCGATCTGGATCAGGATGGAGATTCTGACCTTGTGATCACACACACCAATTCCCCGTCTGTCCTGCTCAGAAATGAACGTGAGAATCAGAATCAATGGATTCAGCTGGAACTGGTAGGGACGGAGTCCAATCGAAATGCCATTGGCAGCAGGATCCGGATTGAAACACCGTCGGGCGTTACGTTTCATCAGATCACGAGTGGAGCCAGTTATCTGTCGACCAGTTCCCGCACACTCGTCGTTGGTCTGGATGGTGAGCCCTGTCAGAGTATTCAGATCACGTTTCCGAAAGGAAAAACGATCGAGCTAGAGATGCCACAGGTCAACCGGAAATACCAGGTCACTGAGAGCGGAGAAATCTTCGTCCAGGGGCCTTCTGCACAGTCGAAAAAGTAAGCTGGCTGCTTTGCTGGCAGGGTGTTTTGCTTCGGCCCGCCATGAAGTGCTTTGAGCCACCGGTCTGCCTTTTCCCAGGTATTCGGGTGGTCTCTCCCGTTTCGCTGGATTCCATTCTATTCAGAGGTGTTCAGGATTTTCCGCTTCTGGGCTCTTTCAATTTTGTGATGATTTTCTCTTGACGCCACTTAGCTGTTCTAATATAACTAGTACAGTTGGAGGGGCGTATGCATTATTCGATTGATTCAAACAGTTCTCAGCCGATCTATCGGCAGTTGACGCAGCAGATCCGGGAAGGAGTTGCTCCGGGCTTGCTT
>JAGQQT010000293.1 GCA_020426065.1 Planctomycetaceae bacterium
GATTTTCAGCCCCAGGTCGCCATGTCGGCCGCCGCGGGAACGATCTCCGTGGGTCATCCCTTCTGTAAATCCGCCCCGGCTGAAATTGCCTTCCCACCACTTGCCAGATTGATGGCTCACATAACCATGTCTGCCCAGGATTTCCGCCAGCTTCGGGTCATTATCAATGTGCTTGAGGTACTCGTTGCGAATTTCCAGGTACTCAGGGCTGGCAAACTGCTTTCCTTTTGGAGCTTTTTTCAGGGAAGCAGGAGGGGGAGGATCGTTGCCGACCACGCCGTGCTGATGTGGATACAGTCCGGTCACCATGGTGACCAGAGAAGGTCGGCAAAGACTGTCCGGAACATATCCCCGGCGGAAGGTCAGGGATTCTGCAGCCATCCGATCCAGATGGGGAGTCTTGATCTGCTCATGCCCCATGAAGCCGTAATCGTTCCAGGCCTGATCGTCTGAAATGATCATGACGACATTGGGAGGAGCCGCCTGAGCCGACAAGGGGAGCAGGGTGCCAAGAATCAGACAAAGGGGAACAAGCCATTGACTGGCAATGTTGAACATCATCGAGTGACCTTTTTCGTTGAGAGAACCAGTTCTGATACAGGAAGTTGAGAAGCGCGAAAACTGACCGCAAACTACCTGATCGATACGTTGAGAAGAGTTTTCCCAGCAGGAACGTTGACCGATTATGCCGGTCAATCCCGGAAGGTGTCAAATGGATGAGGTGAATCCAGTGCAGAGGATGTCTCACCAATCCGATAATCAGAAAGCGCAGCCGAGCCACACGGAAAATGTTCGCGCATTTTTCGAATTCGTAAAGATTCGAGAATTGTAAAATCCAGATTTTCTGCGCATGATCGTCGCACCAACATATGACGTTGCATCTGCGGGGGGATCGAGTCATCGCTACGCTGAAATGTCGCCAACTCCTGGGGAAATATCGCATCGAGCGCAAGGTCGCAGAGGGTGGCTTTGCAGCTGTTTATCAGGCCTTCGACACGATCGAGGGGATTCGGGTTGCCCTCAAGGCTCCGCACCCCGGATATGTCACCGACCAGACTCTCAGTGACTTCCGTCGCGAAGTCCGGATGCTCTCCCGGCTGGAAAACCCGCACATTCTGAATATTAAAGACGCGAGTTTTATCGAAGACCAGTTTGTGATCGTCTATCCCCTCGGGGAAAGAACCCTGGCCGAACGGCTGCGGAGCCGCATGTCGATCGCCACGATTCTCGATATGACCGCCCAGATGCTGGAGGCAACCGCCTACGCTCATTCCCAGAAGATCATCCACTGCGATATCAAGCCGGAGAACATGTTGCTGTTCCCGGGCAACTTTCTGAAACTGGCCGATTTCGGGATCGCCAAAATTGCTCAGAAAACGGTCCGGGGAGCGGGAACCGGAACAGTTGGTTACATGGCTCCTGAACAGGCCATGGGGAAACCTTCATTCCGATCAGATGTCTTTTCCCTGGGACTGATCATCTATCGGATGATCAGTGGACAATGGCCGGAGTATCCGTATGACTGGCCTGCACCCGGAATAGGCCGGGTCCGCAAACGGGTTACCAGCGGATTTGTCGAATTCCTTGAACGTTCCATCGATCCCCGGCCAAGAGGCCGCTTCCGGGATGCGATTCACATGCAGAACGTGTTCCGGAAAGTCCGACTGGGAGTGCTCCGCAAGCACAACCTGCCGGTCACAACTCCCCGGGGCTGGTCCAGCTTTGGCCGTGTCGCCTGAAATCAGCTGAGGCGGTCGTTCAGTCGTTGCTCGACTTTTCTGGCAACTCGGACCTTTCCCTGGAAAACACCTCTCCAACTGGATGTTTCGGGAGTGTGGTCACCCACTGCTGAATGTGGTTTTTGAGCTGTTCGACAACTTCTGGCCGGGTTTCTTTCAGGTCTACCTTTTCGTAGGGGTCGGAAACCAAGTCATAAAGCTCGCAGTAACTGGTTTGCTGGTTGGTCAGCAGCTTCCAGTTTTCATGCACGACGGTGTAGTACACCCAATGGTAGGGTTGTGCCTTTCGGATTGGCCAGGCAGATTGCATTCTCCAGAAGAGCGGTTTGCTTCGCTGTGGCACAGGCATCCCCAGTAATACCGGGACCTGACTGATTCCGTCCGGTTCATAACTATCCGGCAGAGTAGCACCCGCCAGTTCGCAAAAGGTTGGGAGCAGGTCCACGGCAGAAATCAGTGAGGTGCTGTCGACGTTCCCCGCAGGAATTTTACCTGGCCAGCGGGCAATGAATGGAACTCCGATGCCCCCTTCAAACAGACAGGCTTTGTAACCTTTCCGGCCGCCTGTGATTCCTTTTGATGCAGCAATTCCCCAGCCCGCTCCTGTGGCTGTGTCATATTGGAGCGTTAATTCCTCAGGCCCTGAGGATCGGGCTGGTCCATTATCGGAGCTGAAAATGACCAGTGTCTCATTCGTGATTCCCAACTGGTCCAGAGTATTCAGTAATTGACCAATCCTGTCATCAGCGTGCGAGAGTACCGAGGCGTAAATCTGGTCGGCACGCTCCAGATGCCGAAACCGCCATTCATACTTGGGAACAGTATGAAAGGGTGTATGAGGTTCATGCATCCAGAGATTGATGAAGAAGGGAGCGTTCTCGCTGTGGCACTTCCTGATGAATTCAATGGCATGAGTAGCGTCTTCATGAACGGGCATCTGCTCTCCCGCACAATTAAATGCTCCGTACTCATCATACCCGTACTGGGCGGGCAGGGGAGAATCGGGAATCATGTCGTTGGAAAGATGCCATTTGCCGAAGTGAGCGGTCTTGTATCCCACCTGCTGGAGCATGCGTGGCAATGTGGGAGCCTGTGGGCTGAGCCAGTCCGGCATATTCCGTTTGGCATTACTGGGAACCCAGGCGAAATGGCCATCGATATTGTATCGAGCGGGGAAATGACCAGTCATCACAGCGGTCCGACTGGGAGAGCAGACTCCACTGGCAACTGTGAAGCGGTGGAAATCGGTCCCTTCTCGGGCCAGTCGATCGATGTTAGGCGTCTTCACATAGGGATGCCCATGACAGCTGAGATCTCCCCAGCCCCAGTCATCGGCAAAGATAAACAGAATGTTGGGGCACTCTGCAGCGGAGCATGTTCCGGAAAGCAGGCTTAGAATCAATGTGCAGAACAACAATGTGGATTTGAAATCAGCCATGAAACGATTGATCTCCATGAATCTTCAACGCATGCAATCGGGATTGGTCAGAAAAGAACAGATTTGATGACTGTTGCGGACCCTGTAGTCTTGAAGTTCGAGTGACGACAGATCCCGAGTGAATGTCCTTAGATCAGGTTTACATGCCATAGAGAAGTTCCAGCAGTTCGCTGGCACCGAACAGTTCAAACGTTGCGGCATCGAGAATCTGGTCGGCAACGGATTCTGCCTGAGCAGGGGAAGCTCCGGTCGTACCAGCTGATTTCACAACCGGTGACTGATCCTGGATGAGGGAATCCGCGGAACCAATCAGGCCAAAGCTGGTAAAGCGACCGACATGAATGTTCGACCAGGCAGCCGTGGATGACCACTGAACGATCTGACGGGTAGTGAATTCTACTCCATTGGATTCTGCTGACCACCAGTAATTGCTGGCGTCACGCCCAAGAATATCGGCTCGCCCATCTCCATTGGTATCGCCTACGACAACCGTCTGGATCCCTGCAGCAAAGTTCCACACGCCCCAACTGCTCCATTGGAATTCATCCAGACCATTGGAAAGTCCGACCCACCAGCGTCGATTATTCAGCAGAGCAGCGATATCAGTCCGACCATCGCCGTTGAAATCTCCCACGACAAAGGCATTCAGGTTTTGTGAAACTGTCATCCGGAACCAGCTGGTCTGGTCGAATGAACTTCCAGTTGAAAGCCCAACCATAACATCAAAGTTGGTTGTACTACCCGCGACATCGTACAGAGCCAGAACATCAGGCAGTCCATCATCGTTGAAATCCCCCACCTGGTAATGACTGATGGAACGATTCACATCGCTGGAGCGACGGAACCAGAGCGAGAACGTCGCTTCCGTACCGGCGATGTCGGAAGTAGCAACCCACCAGGCTCCTGAGTTGTTGTGGATGACAAGATCATCACCATATTGACCATCAAAGTTGCCGACGAGCGTGGCAAGGATTTTGTCGTAACCAGTGTAACGGCCATAAAGGTCGGGCAGAAACTGGGTTCCAGTAGATTCAAAGACCCACAGATTGGCCTGCTCTTCTGCTTTGAACAGAGCGGCGATGTCGTCCAGTCCATCTCCGTTGAAATCACCAACGTTGATTTCTTTGACATCATAGGTTCGCCACGTGGTCCAGAGGCTGAATTCAAGTTCACGATTGGTGTTTGACAGGCCAACATGCCACTCGCCATTCGTCAGCCATACGGCAACATCCTCCAGACCATCCCCGTTGAAGTCCCCCTGGACAGAGGTGGTAATCTCTGCCGCAGTGAATGAAGTTCGAGCCGCTACCGAAGTTTGAAATCCGGATAGCGTGGTTGAACTGGGGCGAGTAATCCAGAAGTTGCCGTTCACAAATCCGATGATGGAGGAATATTCCGGCAACAGATTCACCGTGGGGACAATAATCTCGATCGATTCCGCTGCGGAATCTTCCGCTCCCATTCCCAGCGACGGGTCATCGACACTGATGGTCACATTCAAGACGGGGTTTAAGCTGGCATTGAGTTGAACTCCTGCCTTGAGAAACAGTCCGCTCCCCACGATCTCAAACAGGGCCGCATCGTCTCCCGAGAGGGAGAGGTTATTGGATCCCAGTGCATCATCGTTAATTGTAAAGGTTTCAACCACGATCCTGTTAGTGGTATCTATGCTTTCCAGCAGAGTGCTGGTGACGTTGGTCAGGGTAATGGTGGGAGCTTCGTTGGCATCTGTAATGAGAACCGTAAGCGAATCCGTATCATCAGGAGTCATGCCGACGGTGAGGTCATCCACCTGCACAGTCACATCAAGTGCGGGATTGGTTTCGAAATCGAGCACTGCTCCCGCTTTCAGGAACAGTTCTGTGCCGACAACTTCAAACAGGTTGGCATCGTTACCGGTCAGGGAAAGCGTTTCCGAGCCGAGTTGATCATCGGTGATCAGGATATCGGCAATCTTGATGGCGGATGAAGTATCAACATCTTCTGCGATCGTAGACAAAACAGGCTGTAGTGCTATAGAAGGGGCTTCATTGACATCAGTGACAGTGACCGGAATCAGCGCAGTTGCCATTTCGCCGTACTGATCACTGACCAGGACTTCAACTTCGTAGATGTTGTCCTGGTCGGAGTCTGCAGGGTTTTCGAAATCAGGAGCAGCCAGAAAAGTGAGGACACCGGCAGAGGAGAGGCTGAAAAGGCTGGCGTCATCACCATTTCCAGTCAGAGAGAAGGTGAGCATCTCATTGGGAAGATCGGGATCTGTTGCCTGGATAGTTCCGATTTGTGTCTGGTTCTCGGCGGCATTAAAACTTTGTGGCTGCAGATCGGGTGGTGAATTGGGAAATTCAAAAGCACCGATATCGACTGTTCCACTGATTCGGTTGAAGCCAACGCCCCGCTGATCGGTCGTCAGTGGGTTC
>JAGQQT010000294.1 GCA_020426065.1 Planctomycetaceae bacterium
GGGAGGCAGCAACAACAGTCCATTCGGCACATACCAGCCACCTTCATTTACGGAAGGCAGAATAGAGATGCCGTAGATTTTTCCGGATCCGAACAGTTCCCGGAACACGCCAATGATGACCAGCAGCACGCTGTACCCCAGCCCGTTGCCAATCCCATCCAGAAAACTCATCCAGGCGCCGTTTTTCATGGCGTAACCTTCGGCACGACCCATCACGATACAGTTCGTAATGATCAGACCGACAAACACCGACATCGTCTTGGCCACATCCGGCAGATAGGCTTTCAGGAACTGATCCACCATGATTACCAGTGAGGCGATGATGGTCATCTGCACGATGATACGGATGCTGTTGGGAATCCAGTCCCGAATCGCGGCAACGGCGGCGCTGGAGAATCCCGTCACCAGCGTCACGGCCACAGCCATGATGATGGTGGTTTCCATTTTGCTGGTCACCGCCAGTGCCGAACAGATCCCCAGCACCTGCAGGGCGATCGGGTTGTTCGAAAAAATTGGTGTCAGCAGTACGTCAGCTGTTTTGGACTTCGCCATGATTCGTCCCGAGGGAAAACGTAGCGGTTATGTATGTATTCAATAACGAGTGAACTACTCAGCTGCTGCCAGCTGAACATTTCCGGAAACCAGGTTTCCAATCAGTGTTTTGTATCCGTGATCACCCAACCAGTAATGCATCATCGATTCGACACCGCGTGTCGTGATCGTTGCTCCGCCTAATGCTTCAAACAGATGTTCGCTGTTCGGCGTTTCACAGGTCAGTGCTCCCTTATACAGAGAGATCTGCACATTTCCGCTCGCATCGTAGAGGACTTTCGGGCAGTCGGCTTTGGCCCAGGATTCCTTCCAGCGCTGGTTGTTGATTTCTCCACCCAGCCCGGGAGTTTCCCCATCACTATAGAATGTCAGGCCACGGACAGTTTTGCCGTCGCCATCCAATGCGAGCAAGCCCCACATGGTGGACCACAGACCTTTGCCCCGAATTGGCAGGACGATCTGATCAATTTTGCCGGAGGTATCTCGCAACAGATAAATGACGGTAATCGACTCGCGATGACCAATGCCTGCCAGGTCTTTCTCTGATGGGATCGGAACGGTCAGTTCCGGATTCTCAGAGACTTCAGCCAGCTTGAATGTTTCCACGCTGACCTTGTCCGTTTCCGCCTGCTTGCCTTCATCTATGTTGACGAGGAGCGGCTCGACCTGTTTGAACAGTTCGGGGATCTTGTCATTGCCGTCTTTTTTCTTGTCAAACAGCCCCAGCACGACCAGCACTTCCCGCTGAAAGGCAAGCTGTTCGTTCTTTTCTTTCACCGGGCGCAGCCCTACGGCCGTCGCAGAGACGATCACAGAACAGAGCACACATAAAATGGCAGCGATGGCGAACGTGCCGCCAACGGTATCACGCTGGAACATGGGTACGAGCCAACCTTCTTTTGATATTTGCCTGGACGAAGAAGTAATCAATCAGCGGTGCGGTCACATTGCCGAACAGAATCGCCAGCATGATCCCTTCAGGAAACGCCGGATTGATCACACGAACCAGAATCGTCATGAACCCAATCAGAAATCCATAAACGAATTGACCACCTTCAGAAAACGCGGAAGAAACCGGATCTGTTGCCATAAACACAGTGCCGAAGGCAAAACCACCGATTACCAGATGCCAGTGTGGAGGCATCGCAAAAACTGCATTGGTATCGCTGGAAATGGCAAACAGCAATCCTGAGGTGGCCACTGCTCCCACAACAACGGAAAGCATGACACGCCAGGAACCAATTCCGCTGGCAATCAGGATGATTGCACCAATCAGACAGGCCATAGCGGAGGTCTCACCCATCGATCCGGGAATGACTCCCAGAAAGGCATCAAACCAGCTCATCCCCAGCCCGCCAGCATCTACCGAATTGGTAACCGCTTTCATCCCTTCAGGAATGCGGTCTGCAGCCAGTGAACCGAGTTGCCCCAGAGCAGTTGCCCCGGTGTAACCATCAACCAGCTTGTAACCATCCGCTGCCACCCAGACCCGATCACCCGAGATCTGAGACGGGTAAGCGAAGTAGAGGAATGCCCGGGCTGTCAAAGCAACATTGATAAAGTTCTTCCCCGTACCGCCGAACACTTCTTTGGCCAGTACAACGGCAAACATAATCCCAATCGCAACCTGCCAGAGCGGAATTGTGGGTGGCAGGGTGAGCGGATAAAGCATCCCTGTAACCAGAAACCCTTCATTGATTTCATGATTGCGAATACAACTGAAAATGACTTCACACAAACCACCGGCGATATTGGCAACCAGGAACACGGGGAAGAAATACAACGCTCCGTGCAGCAGGTTGGCCAACTGGTTCGCCGGATCTGCGGTCATCCCCAGAGTGGACATAACTGCCCCGCGCCAACCTTCCGGCGTAGTGACTCCACCTGCTTCCAGAACGAGATTCGCCTGGTAACCGGTGTTCCACATCGCCATCAGTATGCAGGGCCCCAGTGCCGCCACAACCGTGATCATCATTCGCTTCAGATCGAGGGCATCCCGCACATGCGAAGGCCCATGGGTCACTTCTCCCGGTGTGAACAGGAACGTATCCCCCGCTTCATACAGCGGGTAAAACGTTTCAAGCTTTCCCCCCTTGGTAAACAGGGGGTGCATTTTATCCAGAAACTGACGCAGTGGCTTCATATCGAAGGAATTCCTCACCCTGAGGGAGAATCTGAAACGCGTAATCGCAACCAGACGGGCTTTCGCCCACACCAGGAGGATTAACCGTCTTTTTCAATCAATGTCAAATTACGACGCAGCATGGTGCCGTACTCGTATTTGCCAGGGCAAACAAACGTGCACAGCGAAACATCGTCTTCATCCAGCTCCAGACACCCCAGTGCCTGAGCCTGATCAGTATCGTTTGTAATCAGAGCTCGCAGCAGAAACGTCGGCATGATGTCCAGCGGCATGACCTTTTCGTACATGCCAATCGGAACCATGGCCCGCTTACTGCCACCTGTGCTGGTAGTCATGTTGTATCGCATCTTCGGATTCAGAACCTTGAAGATCGTTGATGCATACACATCTTTCACCGAGAATTTATCAAAGCCCGGCATCTGCCAGCCCAGAAATTCCCGTTCACGCCCTTCAGCCAGAGCCGAAATCTGATTGTGATAGCGTCCCAGATAGGCGAATGAACCTGTCGCAGCACGACCCGACAGGACCGAACCGGAAATCACCCGGCGATCCGCCTCATTCAGTTGATCAGCAACCAGATCACAAACGGATGCCCCCAACCGGGTGCGAACCAGTCGAGGATCGTTGACGATCGGACCAGCCAGCGAAACGACGCGATCAACAATCAGCTTCCCGGTATCAAACAGGGCACCGATTGCGATCACGTCCTGATAGTTAATGAACCAGACACTCTTCTCCATCCCGACAGGATCCAGGAAATGGATGTGCGTACCGGGCAAGCCAGCAGGATGCGGTCCGGCAAACTCCTCGGCATGAACAAAGCTGAGTGAGGCCCCGGGAATTTTGACGCCGGGTGCCTGACACAGATACAACTTACCTGGTGTAAGGTGCCGCAAAACCTGCAGCCCGTGAATGAATCGATCTGTACTTTCATTGATAACCACAGTGGGATCAGCAGAAAGTGGCTGTGTGTCCATGGCGGTAATGAAAATGGAATGCGGCACAGCACTGGGGGAGGGAACCCGATTGAATGGCCGCGTTCTCAAAGCGGTCCACAATCCGGAAGCCAGCAGATTTTCCCGCACCTCGTCGCCAGAAAGTGCCGTCAGGTCAGCACTCCGATAAGAACGGAAGGTTTCTTCTTCATTTCCTTCCAGTTGAATCACGAGGGATTCAAACACCCGCTTATCACCGCGATTGATTTCCAGAACCGTCCCCGCTCCAGGAGACGTGAAGGCAACCCCTTCGTTTTTCTTGTCGGTGAACAGCGCCTGACCAAGTTTGACCCGATCTCCCACGCTCACCTGCATGGTTGGCTTCATGCCGATGTAATCCGGACCAATCAGAGCGACTCTGGAAATGTCGGGGCCGGTTGAGATCTCCTGCAGCGGTTCTCCCGCGATGGGTACGTCTAAGCCTTTGCGGATTGTGATCATCGTGATGCAATAGTCCCCGGGAATGGTTGCCAGAGAGGAGAGTGTCCACTGCTTTTGGCGTGTTATAGCAACTTGGCGAGACACTGTGAATCGACCAAGTTTTATGTTTGCGCTGTCTGCCAGGCAGTACTACGCGGCAACATGCTAGTGAATTCACACCTCGGACGAACAGAGTACGAATGCGGCAAATTGACGCACGCACTTACCTCGCTTCCAGACAGCAGGGCTCTGCGGAGGGTGAAAAAGTTGCTCCAGATACTCCTTCAGTACTCAGCGTTCTCACTAACCAGCCCAGCTGATCCAATTTCTGCTGGCGGGCGGAACTGGTTGGTGAACCTGTCGATATCAGGAGTCTTTCTTTTTCTTCTTCGCCTTGGATGCAGAGCTTTTGGCTTTCGCTTTCGGCTTGGACTTCTTCCCCTCTGCTGGCTTTCCACCAAAGATCTGGTCCCAGCCGCTGCTGAACTTTTTACTGGATCCAGTATGCACCGTGTATCCGGTCATGATTTCACACCTCCCCTGAGTTGATTTTCACTTGCCGATACGTCACTTTGAAGACTGTTAATGGCTATTCTGAGTGGCTCTTCACTCTCCGACAGTCCAGTCCAGACACGTCGACTCTGAATACCCTGTTCGAGTCTGTATTTCAAGTTCAAAACCCGTTGAGGCGCCCTCATGAGCTATTTCCCAGAGATTCCCAGCATTCCTTACGAAGGCCCGACCAGTCGCAATCCTCTGGCATTCAAGCACTATAACCCGGATGAAAAAGTGGAAGGGCAGACGATGCGGGACCTGCTCCGCTTCAGTGTCTGTTACTGGCACACCTTCCGCGGCACAGGAAGCGATCCCTTCGGTCCCGGCACCATGCAGCGCCCCTGGGATGATGGCTCGGAATCTGTCGATAATGCCCTCAAACGGGTAGATGTCGCCTTCGAATTCTTTCAGAAACTGGGGGTCGACTACTACTGCTTCCACGATCGCGATGTGGCTCCGGAAGGAAGCACCCTGCGGGAATCGCATGCCAACCTGGACAAGATTGCCGCCAAACTGAAAGAGCAGCAGCAGGCAACGGGTATCAAACTGCTGTGGGGAACTGCCAACCTGTTCTCCAATCCCCGCTTCATGCACGGAGCGGCCACCAGCTGCAACGCGGATGTTTTTGCCTATGCTGCAGCGCAGGTGAAAAAAGCAATCGAAGTGACCCATGAACTGGGTGGTGAAAACTATGTCTTCTGGGGAGGCCGGGAAGGTTACCAGAACCTCTACAACACCGACATGGCTCGCGAACTCGATCACCTCGCCCGATTCATGCACATGGCCAACGATCATGCCAAAAGCATCGGCTTTGGTGGCCAGTTCCTGTTTGAACCTAAGCCCAAGGAACCAACCAAGCATCAGTACGATTTCGATGTTGCTGCCTGCGTCAACTTCCTCCGCAAAAACGGCCTGGAAGACGTCGT
>JAGQQT010000295.1 GCA_020426065.1 Planctomycetaceae bacterium
CAACTTTATGGGCTTTCGATCTTCCTTCAAGAGCTGAATTCCAGTCTGAACTGTCCGGTTGCTGCCCCGCTGTTCAATCTGGAAAACCAGCCGTTTGTCGTGATTGGGGATTCCTGCCTGATCCTGGAACCGTTTATTCCCGGTATTCCCGCTGATCGGTCCATTTCTGATCCGCAGTTGAAGAATGCCCTGGTCCAATTAGGGCAGGTCCATCAGACTTCAGCAAAACTCAGTCCGAAACCAGTTTTTTCAGAATTCTACAGTTCTGTTCGGACTGGTCCTTCACCCGCACTGCTGCGACGTCTGGAGCTGCTAACTCATTACCAGAAAGCGAGTTGGAGGGATTTGAGTTTTCACACAGTAACTGGTGATTTCTCAGAGAACCTCGCAGGAGTGACTGTCCGTCTTGAGCAGATTTTACATCGTCGCGGTCCAGATGTTGTCAAAATGCTCTCTGAGGGAGTTGGCATTCCGCTGAGGCTGCAACCAGTTTTGCGAGATGTGTGGCGGGATCATATCCGCTTTGATGGTCAGGGAAACGTCACGGGGCTTATTGATCCCTATGCTTCAGGAGTGGACTCGGTTCTCTGCGACCTGTCCCGCTACCTGGGGAGTGTGCTCGGAAATGACTATGCACGCTGGCGGTCTGCATTAATGAGTTACGAAGAGCAATTTCCACTCACCGACACCGAGCATGAGTTGCTGCGTACATTCGATCAGAGCAACCTGTTGCTCAGCGCTATCAAATGCCGGGAACGCATCGTGACTCAGCCTGATCAGCTGGAGGCTTTAGCAGCACGCCTGCAAGGCTATCTCGAACGACTCGAAAACACCAGTTCTCAAAGTCTGCTTTTCTAGACCAGACTGGCTGTAATTAACCGTGTACTTCGATTGACAACCTCTTGCTGGAAAATAAAGCTGTTGACTGTTGAGTCATTTCTTATTTATGGAGAACAACCAGAATGAAAAAAATATCACAGCAATTCAGGGATCTGGCCTGCCTCATGGCGATAGCAATCTGCATCATCGGTTGCGGGGGCAGCTCCGATCAGCCGGAACTTGGCCAGGTGAAGGGGAAGGTGACACTGGATGGTCAACCGGTGGCCGATGCAACTGTTTTCTTCTGGCCAGCGGATGGGGGACGAACCGTCAGCACGACCACGGATGCGAATGGTGATTATGAACTCAAATATGTTGGAGACGACAAGGGAACCAAAGTCGGCAAAAACAAAGTACGGGTTTCCACTCAGCGGGATGGTGATTCCGATGAGGATGGCAATCCCACCGAGCCTCGGAAAGAAACGATCCCGGCAAAATACAATACGGAAACTCAACTTGAGTTTGACGTCACTCCCGGTGAAAACGTGATTAATCTCGAGTTGACCTCGGATTGATTACTGTCAGGCATGCAAAAAAAACAGCGACGTGACCGCAGAGGGCGTCGCTGTTTTGATTTGAGTTCCACGATGGGGATTGACTCGGTCAGCTCATGCTGGGGGCATCGCCCTGCATTTTTTCAGCCAGCATTAACTTGGCATCCCGCCAGCGGCGTTTGACCTGCCGGACACTGATGCCGACAATTTGAGCGGCTTCTTCCTGAGACAGTTCGTGATACCAGAGCAGATCAAACATCTCCCGGCTCTCATCCGGCAGAGATTCAATTACACGATGCATCTCGGTCCATTCCGCCACGCGGCGAGGATCTGTGGTCAGTTCTCCCCCTTCCAGAGGTGAGGGGATGGCCTGTTCCTGATCTCTCATCGGAGGCATGGTGGCATGGTTGGCACCTGCTCCCATTGGTCCCTGATAATGTCGGGCCAGATCCAGGAGAGTTTCTCGGATTTTCTTGGCAGCCAGGCGAAAGAAGTGCCGGGAGTCATTCAACTCCACTTCATGCATCGCTTCATACAGCTTCATTGAGGCATTCTGGAAAATGTCCTCGGTTTGTTCCCAGCGTCCCACGGCGGGAAATGACTGCTTGATCCGATGGGTTAACCGGAGCAGACGGTCGCATGTCAAATTCAACAATTCTCCCCGGGCCAGTGAATCGCCATCGTTCAAACGGGCAATGCACTCTTCGATCTGAAGCATTCCAGTTGTCTGGTCAGACATGCAAACCTCTCACGGCCAGGCCGAAACTGACATCGAATCCAATATCCCCTGGAAAAGGGAATCTCGCTGTTTGACATCAGTATCAACGGTTGGTGTCCCAAAATCTTCCTCTGTTTTCCAGAAAAATT
This sequence comes from Planctomycetaceae bacterium, assembly GCA_020426065.1. Lineage (GTDB taxonomy): Bacteria > Planctomycetota > Planctomycetia > Planctomycetales > Planctomycetaceae > Rubinisphaera. The sequence continues at coordinate 2,241 of JAGQQT010000295.1, forward strand.
CCGGAATTCCCAGATTTTTATTGAGACTGCGAAAGCGGGGCTGACTTTTCCGACCAGCGCACCCAGATCGCCATCCGGTCCCGGTCGAACTGGGCAGCGGACAATTCAGGCTGATTTTCTCTGGGAACAATTCTTTCCAGAGTCTCCAGAATGCTGCGTAAGACCTGGGGATCGGACTCTGTCCAGCCTCTGCGGATAAGGGCTGGAGCGAAGGAAGCGTCTTCCAGTTCGGAGATGGCCTGAATGATCTCCAGCACATCCTGACGGCTTGAGTTGTATGTCAGTTTGATTAACTCAGTCCGGGCCTGCTCATCCTGCAACTGCGCCATGGCGATCAGAACCGAACGTTCCCGCTCCCGGTTCACTACACCTAGCAGTGAACGGAGACCGGATTGCTGTTCGGGCGTGCCGTGAGGCAATCCATACAGCAGGATTGGATTCCGGCAGGCTCCAGCAGCGTTGATGGCTGCCAGCTGAACTGCAGGATTTCGATCGTGCAGCAGGGGGAGCAGGGATACGGCCAGCTGGGGAAGTCGATGTTTCTGAGCGTAAAGGCAACCCAGTACACGGACATCAGCCCAGGTATGAGCGAGGGCAATCTGGGCCACCGATCGGGCTGCGGGCGAGGTTTCATTTTCAATTGCCCTCATCAATATGCGGGCAATCTGAGGATCCTGCTCCCGTTGCAGGCGACGTCCTGCCAGTCGAACAGACCAGTCTGGCAAAGACTTTTTCTGACCAAGCTGTTCCAGGCGGGATGCGGCCAGGCGTCGTTTTGAAAGAGAATCTGAATCCAGATCGGCGAACAGGGCAATGTCCAGGGTTGTTGATAACTCCAGTTGACCAGAGATCCGCAGCAGATCTGTGTCCGAGAACCGATCCCATTCCTGATGCAGTGGCTGCGGGGTTTCTCCGGCAATCTGTTCGAGCCGGAGGCGGATCTCATCGAGTCTGTCTGTTGTCAGTTCCGGCTTCAGCAGTTCCTGAGTCAACTCCCGGATTTCCGCCCGGAGTGATTCCAGATCTGCCAGCGGAGTGGACCGCTCGTCACTGGCCACCATTTCCGTTGCTCCCGAAAGCACAGACAACCCGTTCGATTCGGCCAGCTGACGCAGAATTGCCAGTCGGGCTTCTGGCGTCTCTTCTATCTGAGCCAGCGTCTGATGAAAACGGTTTTCCAGTTCCTCCCGACATCGTTGGCGGGTTTGCAGCATTCCCTGGTGAAATCCCCTGGCGAGCAGGGAAAATGCCTGTTCGTTATCCCATTCGGAAATGGCAGACACCGCAGCCAGTTGAACCTGGGGAACTGAATCGAGGATCAGTCTGCTGAGGGCAATTTCAGAGCGTCCACCTGGATTTTTTCCTGCGAAAGCCGCTACGGCTTCACGGATCTGTCGATCGCCTTCATGAGCGTACCGATAGATCAAATCGGCATCCCGATCTCCCAGAGCCCTCAAGGCCACAACCCGGGACTGGCCGCCTCCCTGATCCAAGACTGACCGTAAAGTTTTGCTCGCCGTTTCCGAATCCAGCAGACCCAGGCTACGGAGGGCGGCGTATTTGACCTGCGGATCAAGATGATGCAGTTGCTCCTGCAGAAATGACTCAGCAAGAGAATGATTTGTTGTTGCCAGCCATAATCCGAACCGGATAGCAACACCGGGATGGTTGCTCCAGCGCAGTTGCCAGATCTGTTCTGGCCATTCCGCGTTTGTGTTGTTGAGATCTGGATGGGTAATCGCATACAGGAGACAGGCATCTATCGCCGCCTGTTGGTCCTCGCTGGTAACTGTGGGATCAGTTTGCTGATCAAAACATTGACCAAAATTTGGGAACAGGCTGGGGGAAAGGCTGCGGGCCAGCCCGGTCCATAATTCCCGGCGAACTTCATCTGGCAGATCGACTTGCTGCAATAACTCTCCCGCCTGGCGATATTTGTCTTCAGGATTTCCCGGGCGGCGCCAGAGGCAATAACACCAGGCTTCCAGGGCTGCCAGCTGATCATTCAACTGGATGTCTGGCCGGGAGTCGCTTTCCTCCGCTACGGGATTCTCCGGATTAAGCTTGGGCTTTTCCCAGCCCCCCTTCAATGCCAGCGATTCGAGTCGGTTGAGCCTTAACTCATCCAGCGATTCGGGCGCATGACGGGCCAGGAGAATGCAGCTGATGGATCCCGTCTGCGTGGGTTTAAGTGCCTGATCCCACCAATCGGCCAGCTGGTCCTGATCGGGAGCCGATTTGGTGTCAATCTCGATGAACTTTTCGGTTTTCTTCAGATGGTCAACTTGAGTTGCCTGCAAGGTCCAGCGGAAGCGTGGAGAGTTTTTCAGTTCCTGTACCGCACGCGGTCCCTCGGTTGGCTCCGGCCATATCTCCTGAGATACCCAATGATAATCTGAATGGGGAAACGTGGAGGATACCTCTTCAACAGAGGTCTGATCTGTCTCAGGGTTGGCTTCCTCCATTCCCTCTTCAGGGGGGGAAACGTGCAGTCGGGCCAGCGCAAACATACCAGGCCCCAGCTGACAACCGGTCAGACAAAGCAGCAGACCCCAGAGCGTAAAGGTAGCCAATCCAGAGAATGGACCTTGCAGTCCAACCCGAAGACAGGTCAGAGGAAGTTTGGCTGAAGGGAGGCGATACACATCAATGCCCGGTGAGAAATGGCAGGCAGGAAGGGAAATGTATCGTATCGGGTGCGGCAGGCAGCGAAAAGATCAGCCTCCATTTCGACTGCCGGTGGCTTCATGGCCGTCTGGCAGAGCTCGATTTGCCCCAACCTGCCCGATTTCAGAAGCAGGATTGTCAGAATTACAAAGCGGGACCGCTTTCAGGCCAGCTCGAGACCGGTCCGCGGGCCAATGGCAACCTGGCTGAGCAACTGTAACGGGTACTGGTCCAGCAACTCCCGGATGTCTTTTCTGGTGAGCCGATGCAAGGTCTTCAGGTCATCCTCGACCGTCTGATACTCGTTCCGATAGACCCAGTTATTCCCTAACGAACCGAGCCGCCCCATCGGCCGCTCGCTTCGCAGAACAATCCGGGAAGCAACCTTGTTGCGGGCCTGTTCCAGTTCTTCATCAGTGACGCCATTCTGATTGATATCCTGGAAGATCACCCGATAAGCTTCCAGGTTACTTTCGACATCATCCGGATGGCAGGTCAGAAAGGACATGTAGGCCCCTGTGCCATCATATTCGTTGAAGCTTAACTCCGCCGCCTCTGCTTTTCCGGTTTCGATCAGCGACCAGTACAGACGGCTGTTGGAATCGTCTCCAATCACAACCGAGAGCAGATCGGCAGCAAACCGGAGTGGACTCTGGGCGGATGGAGCAGGGGCCATG
>JAGQQT010000296.1 GCA_020426065.1 Planctomycetaceae bacterium
CATGCTTGCCAGCTCGGTGAGCGGGGGAATTCAATCCCGGTCGGACCGGAATGAATCTGCTAAAGCCGCGTCCGGTCAGGACTTCCGGCAAACTCTTGAGCAGATAGCCGCCAAAGAAACTCAGGATGTGGGCGAAACCACACTCGATACGGAACGCGATGCCGACGGTCGCTCGACCTGGGCATTTTCCGCTCATCCCGATGAGGACACCGAAAACGGCCCCTCCGCTGAACGTCGCCAAAAGCCACGGCCCTTGTCGATCAACCCCGACGAACATCTGGGACAGCATCTGGATCTGAACGGCTGAACTTTCCGATCAGTCATCAGTCATACAGGTAGAAATCTAGCTGAGCAAAAATCCCCTGGTAGATGGGGGAGTCGGTTGCCATTGCCACTGTTGATGGAGCGGGGAACCTGACAGAGTTGGTCACCTGGTTGGGAGCGGTGGCGATGTTGGTCATCACCAGAAACTGATAACCAATCCGGCAGCTGGCTGAACTGTTAATGTGATAGACCCCGGTCAACTGCAGTTCACCCACAAACGCGGGGACATCTTTTCGGGCCACGACTGAGATAGCCCCCTGGGTTTCAGAATAGGATGTCTGCACCTGATTATGATAAAGCCCGGCTTTCACCAGAGCTTCCAGTGAGAACGGCCCGACATCAGCCAGCACCGCATCCAGACCACACTGCACGCCAGTCAGATAATTGTTGGCACCAAAAGCGACATGATTATTGGTGCCGGGATTGCCAATTCTCTCAAAATATCCCGCCAGCTGATCTCGGGAACGGATATGCCGAACACCCCAGAACCATTCCAGATCTGGATTGACGGCACAACGGGAGTTAATTTCGTAGTTGGTTAACTCCGCTCCATATTCCAGGTTGGCTGCGACGGGAAAGTCAACCAGCCCACTGCCAAACGGCTGTGTGTTGAATACAATTCCGCCCGGATCGGTGTAACTTTCGCCAAAGTGAAATCCATCGAGGTGGAAATAACGGAACTCAATCCGTTTGCAGTCACTGATCTGCCCGAACAGTGAAAGCTCCCAGCCGGTATCTTCTCCCTGCTGGACATCCTGAGCAGTCAGTTCAGCACTGCTGGTCGAAAAAATGACATCATCCGCGAAATTTGACCGCTGCAGATAAAGAGCGCCCGTGCGAACTTCAATGGCGTCGAAGTGTTCCCGTAGATCTGCCTGGACAGCAGAAGCGGTGAGCAGGCTCACTCCCAGAATGAATCCAGTATATCGAAATGTCATTTTACGATCTCCGCGCAGGCTGTCCGTACCAATGAAGGTTTCTCTAGAAGCATCGGATTTCACTGCAGACGTCATCATCTCTGCGCTCCACTCTTTCCGTCAGACGCACAGAGGAAATACACGATTACGTTATAAAAGGACTATCCGGGATAATGCATCGACATAAAACCGGGTGAACCGTCATAACCTGAATCGATGCCTCGCAAATCATTTCCTGACTGAAGTGAATCATTTGACGGAATGGAAAAGATGATCTTCACAACAGTACTCCGGGCAGCCACTGCACCTCACTACAGGATGTGGACAGGAACCGTTATGCTGATCGAACTGGAAATCCCTCTCCCCGGTAGTTTCAGAGGGCCAGATTTCTCATGCAACCTGACAGGAAAATGTCGATGTCGACCTCGCTCCGCACGCTGATCTGTCTGCTGGCATTTCTCAGTTTTCTATTGCTGCCCGGCATTCTCCCGGCGAATGATGCCATTGACCTGATGTCTTCGGACCAGCCATTTGCCGGCTGGAAATTCGATAACGGCCAGGAGTTTCCCGGGGCCACCGGCAAGCTCGAACTGATTACCGAAGAGGGCCAACCTACACTCAAACTGTATGGAGATTTCTCCAAGGGGGGCGCCTACGTGCAAACCCTGAAAACGGTTGATGAGGTTTCCACCGAAACGGTCGAGTTCGAGATCAAGGTTCCGCCGGGTGTGGGAAAGGTCACGATGCGGCTGATTGATGGAACCGGACAATGCCATCAGCTCGACATCCGCCTGAATGACAAAGGAGGCTGGCAGCGTTATTCACTTCCGCTGGCACGATACTTCTCCTCGCTCGAAGCCGGGGCTCCCATGGATATTGTGACCCGCTATGAAAAATGGTCCGGGGCCAATAACGGGAAATGGCACCAGCCGCTCAATCTGCTGGTCTTCCTGGCTGGTAAAGAGGTGATGAAGGAAGGCAGCATTTCGGTTCGCAACATCCACCTTGTTCCCACTCCCCACAAAACGGAAGTGGCAGCGGAGATGCGTCTGGATGATGTCAGTGAAACCGAGACCGGAAGCTGGAACTACAACAACGGAGATGAATTCCAGGGAGCGAAAGGTGGTTTGACTCCGATTGTGACCGAACATGGTCCCGGACTGGCTTTGCAGGCGGACTTCTCGGCAGGCGGGCGTTATGTCGGGGTGCGGCGAAACATTGGAACCAATGGCGTCAAGCAGACCAGCATGGTTCGATTCCAGGCCCGCTCAGACCAGCTGAAACAGTATTCGGTCCGGCTGGTTGATGAAACCGGACAATGCCATCAACGAGGCGGATTGCAATTCCCGGCAGATGGCAAGTGGCACGAGGTCACACTCGATCCGCTGAAAATCTCCGGTGGCGAACACTGGGGCGGGGCCGATGACGGCCAATGGCATGGTGCACTGCAGTTGATCGAGATCATGCTCAGCACCGGGTCCGCCGAGAAATCCCCGATCAAACTGGAGCTGACCGATCTGCATGCCGATGTGATCATCGAAGCCCAGGAATCGGGAATGGCCTGGAATTGTGACTTTGCCTCCAGCGAGAACTGGAAAACATCTGGAGACGTTTCGGTAGTCAAAGAAGGAGAGAATTCCGTCCTGCAACTGTCACGTTCTCTGGAGAATCTCCCAACCCAAACAACGGCTACTGGCCCCAGCTTTTCAGTCAATCCCGGCACATGGAAAGTAAGCTATCGGGATCAGGCTAAACTGCATTCTCCGGACAATTCCTTTCACGCAGGCGTCTCTCTGCAGGTAGCAGACGGAAGCGGGAAGCTGTTGGAATTATTCCCGCTCGGCATCCGTTACGGCGCTGCGGATTGGGCCGACACTGAGAAGATGCTTTCGTTTCCCTCCGGCTCTGCACAAGCCTGGCTGAAAGTCGAAATGCAGAAGACTTATGGAACTTATCAGATTGATGATATCAGTGTGGCCCGACTGGAAGTCCAGCCACCCGAACCGATCGTGAAGGATGTCCGGATTGCCTCATCGGCAATTGGCAATCTGTTCCTGCCGGATCAGCCGGTTGAATTTCAGCTGACAGTCAACACGGCAAAACCACTCGCTGCTGCAGAGCGTGTTGCCCGGATGACGGTGCGTGATTACCGGGGCAATGAAGTTCTCACCGGAATCAATGCTCCTCTGACAGGCAGCGGCAATTCTTATACTGGCTCAGTCCAGTTGAATGGCCAGCAGATTCAGCTCAATCAGTTTTACGAGCTCCATGTCGAAGTCCCCCAGGGTGTGGGGGGAGTGTTCAAGGAATTCGCAGGCTTTGCCATTCTTCAGGAAGCAGCCTCGAAACAATTTGCCCCCGAGCAGATTCCTTTCACGATTCGCAACTGGGACAGCCGCATCCGGGATTACTTCTTTCTGGCAGATCGACTGGGGCTGCGGATGTTTGGCGTGTGGGGTGGCTGGCAGTATCAACCTCCTTACAAACCACAGCTGCCCGGACTGGAATACTGCGAACAGCTGGACGCAAAATGGATCACGGGGACTCCGGCCGCAGATGTCGAGCGGAATGGTTTCAAGAATGTCTCTGAGGAAGCATTGCGGGAAGGAATGAAGAACTTCCTGAATGCCTACGCTCAAAAAGGTCTGGCCATGATTGCGATGGGAAATGAACCTCACGGCACCGGCCAGGTCGTGCTGGATAACGTCCGGGCATATAAGGCCATTTATGAAACGGTGAAAGCATTTGATCCAGAGATTCATGTGATCGGCACGTCCGTTGAGCCAAACGAGGAATACTTTCGGGCGGGATATCAGAACTATCTCGACTCCTACGATTTTCACGTTTACGAGCACTACACCTCGGTCCGCAAGGCGATGCAGGAGTATCGGGAGTTGATGAAAAAATATGATGCGGTCAAACCGATTCACTCCACTGAACTCGGCTTGAACAGCGCTGGCCAGGCCCGCTTGACCGTGGCGATTGAACTGATCAAAAAGTGCACGGTCTTCTTCGCCGAAGGAGGTGAGACGGTCAGCTGGTTTACGATTCAGTATCCCGATACGGAAGGTAAAGCCCGCGGACAGTTTGGCGATGCCCACTGTGTCTTTGACTGCAAGTTCAACAACTACAATCCCCGGCTCGATGCAATCGCCTATTACAATATGATCAACTCGTTGCTGGAAAAGAAGTTTGTCCACGAGGAGCAACGACCGGATGGAACCCAGGTGTACCTGTTCCGGAATCAGTCTGGCCAGAGTCTGTACGTAGCCTGGAATGACACGCAGGAAACCGCAGCCAGGCTCGAAATCCCTGAAGAGTCGCGAGTGGAAATCATCCGCATCGATGGCGCCCGAGACTTCAAAGTCTCTGGCCCACAGGGGTTGACTTACGATGTGGGAGTTGAGCCGGTACTGGTGTTGTTCAGCAACTGATCCACAGCATGTGGAGAAAACTTCCAATACAATAAGTTCCGCAACACGATTTTTCTGCTGAAAGGAATCCTGATGTCTCGCTCCCTTAATGTTTTCTTTGGCATCGTGACAGGTTGCTGTTTGCTGCTTTCGAACGGAGCGACTTTGGCACAACCTCCCGCCGATGCGGAGGGAATTGCTCAGCTGTTTATTGCGCACGCGACACCCGGCAAACCGCATCAGCAGTTACAGCAGATGGTTGGCTCCTGGAAAACGATCACACATGATTACCAGTCGAATCCAGGTCAGGTCATCAAGTCCGAGGGAACTTCCGTCTTCACCTCCATAATGGAAGGCCGGTTCGTTAAGCATGTCCATCATTCGACTCTCAATGGCCAGCCTTTTGAAGGCTTTGGCCTGAGCGGGTATGACAACACACAAAAAAAGTTTGTCGGCTTCTGGGTCGACAATATGGGAACCGGGTTTCTCCCGCTCGACGGGACTTATGATGAAACCACACGCACCTGGACCGAACAGGGGGACTATCACTCTCCCCTCGGGAAAATGTCTTTCCAAGCCCTGACCCAGCTGAAAGATGATGACCACATGGGATTTACCATGTTTCTGCTGCCCGAGGGAGGCGAGGAGGTCAAAATCCTGGAAATTGAATACACCCGCCAGAATCCATCCGATCAGTAAGAATTGATCAATTTTCGGCATTATCGGCCAAGATTTACTTGGCAGAGAGCCGATGAATCTTTATTATGGACATAACTATCCACTATTGTCCTGCCCCCCACTTAAAGAGGTTCCTCCATGATTTCCCGCCTGCATGGACATCTCGTCTCGTTCCTGGTTGTGACTGCGTTTTCGCTGGTCTGCGCCCCAGTTGGTGTTCAAGCCCAGCTGGAATTTGAAGCCGCACCCAT
>JAGQQT010000297.1 GCA_020426065.1 Planctomycetaceae bacterium
CCTTCTACGGCATGTCCACATTCGAAGGGCCTTTGCTCTCAGTCAAAGCAGTCAACTCACTCTCGCACTATTCTGACTGGACGATCGCCCATGTTCACAGCGGAGCACTCGGCTGGAACGGCTTTATGACGTTCGGAATGATCTACTGGCTGCTCCCCCGGATCTTCCAGACAGAGCTTTACAGCAAGAAAATGGCTGAATGGCATGTCTGGCTGGGAACTTCCGGCATTCTGTTATACATCGTTCCGATTTACTGGGCAGGCATTACCCAGGGGTTGATGTGGCTGGCTCTGAATGAAACCGGTCAGTTGAAATATACCGATTTCGTGGAAACGACCCAGACGCTGATTCCGTTCTACTGGTTACGTGTGCTGGGAGGCTTGCTCTACATCTCAGGCGCAGGTCTGATGGCTGTCAACTTTGCCCAGACCTGGGCACGGCGAGCCAAGGTTTACGATAACCCGGTCTACCATGCCGCTCCACTTTCGAAGAACTATGTCGATCCACCGATTCCAGAGTCCGAACTGACAGCGGTGTTGAATGTCGGGAAAAAACTGGATGTCTGGTCGAAACTGACCTGGCATCGCCGCTGGGAACGGATGCCGCTGTACTTCACGATCTGGGTGTTTGTCTCGGTGGTTGTGGCTTCATTGTTCGAAATTATTCCGACATTCCTGATTCGTTCCAATGTCCCCACCATAGCCACAGTTGAGCCTTACACACCGCTCGAACTGGCTGGTCGCGATCTTTACGTTTCGGAAGGCTGCTATAACTGTCACTCCCAGATGATCCGCCCGATCATGGGAGATACAAAGCGGTACGGCGAGTACTCAAAGCCGGGTGAATTTGTTTACGATCATCCGTTCCAGTGGGGCTCCCGCCGGATTGGTCCGGATCTGGCCCGCGAAGGGGGTAAGCAGTCTCATTTGTGGCATCTCACTCACTTCCGCAATCCAAGTGGTTTCATCAAGGGTTCGATGATGCCCTCCTATCAGCATCTGGAAACGAAAACCTTGAACTTCAGTTCCATTCCTGCACGTGTCAAAGCAGCCAATATTCTGGGGGCTCCATATTCTGAGGAAGTGCTGAACGATTCGATCGAGGTTGCCCGGAAACAGGCCGACAAGATCGCGAAGGAAATTGTTGCCCAGGAAGGTCCGGAAGGGCTGGCCGACAAGCAGGTGGTGGCGATGATTGCCTACCTGCAGCGGCTGGGGACAGATTTGTTCAAAACGCCTCCCGCACCTGCACCAGTTGAAGGCGAAGCAGAAGCTGGACAGACCGCTGCTGCTCCTGATGCAACACCCGAAGAGGAACACAAATGATTGGAGATGTATTACAGCATTTCAGTTATTCGTTGATGGCAACGGTCGCGCTGCTGCTGTTTTTAAGCTCATTTCTGGCTGTCTGTTTACGAACCTACCTGACCACGTCACAAATCACCGACGAACAGGCTTCGATTCCTTTGTCGGATGGAAAAAGGCTTGACTCATGAATGATCCCATCCTGCATCCCCAGGTTGCTGACCAGATGACTGATCACAACTACGATGGCATCCAGGAATACGATAATCCCATGCCGGGATGGTGGAAGATGATATTTCTGGGCACTATCGTTTATTCAGTGCTCTATATGTATTACTACCATAACGGCAAGGTGACTCGTTCGATTCACAGCGATTACCAGGCGGCCGTTGCGGCGAATCTCCGTCTGCAGTTTGCTGAGATTGGAGAATTGACGCCCGATGCCAAAACCATCATGCAGTACGTGGATGATCCTAAGTGGAGCGTGGTGGGGAAATCGGTCTTCTCCACTCACTGTGTGTCCTGTCATGGCGCAAATGGTGAGGGGAAAGTTGGTCCGAACCTGACTGATGATTTATGGAAAAATGTCAAGAATGTGGACGATATTGCGAAGGTGATTCTGGAGGGAGCTAACAATAATGCCATGCCCGCCTGGAGAACCCGGTTGCACATCAATGAAGCCGTGCTGGTCTCATCTTATGTGGCTTCATTAAGGGGATCGAATCCAGCTGGAGCCAAGCCACCCATCACCGGTGAAAAACCAATTCCTCCCTGGAGTGCCACTCCACAAAATTGATTTATGAATCATGAGCTCTTCCATCCTCCAACCTGATGAACATGTCCTGACGACTCTGGAAAAAGACGGCTCACGTCGCTGGCTGTTTCCAAAGCTCTCCAGGGGGTATTACTGGAGAGTACGCCAGCTTGTGGGATTCCTGCTGATTGCGGTATTCGTCATCATTCCCCATCTGAAGAGTAACGGCAAGCCACTGTTTCTCCTGGATATCACCCAGCGGAAGTTCATTCTGTTTGGAACAACATTCCTGCCCACAGATACGCTGATGATGGCGTTGCTGATGGTCAGTCTGTTTCTGGGAATCTTCCTGCTGACGGCCATCTTTGGACGGGTCTGGTGTGGCTGGGCCTGTCCTCAGACTGTGTATCTGGAATTTGTCTATCGGCCGATCGAGCGTTTCTTTCTGGGGACGACTGGTCGTGGAGGTGTACCGAGCAAGAAGGTAGCACCCTGGCGCTACGCGGCGATGTACCTTGCCTTCTTCGTGATTTCACTGGGACTGGCACATACATTTCTCGCCTATTTTGTCGGTGTGGATCGATTGCAGGTCTGGGTGACGCAGTCACCCCTGGAACATCCTGGTCCGTTCGTGGTGATGGCCTTCACGACAGTGCTGATGATGTTTGACTTCTGTTTCTTTCGAGAGCAGATGTGCCTGATTGCCTGTCCTTATGGCCGTTTTCAGTCAGTTTTGCTGGACCGCAACTCACTGATTGTGGCCTATGACCGGAATCGCGGGGAGCCACGTGGCCATGTCAGCAAATCATTGCCCGTTGTGGATAACCAGTTGGGTGATTGCGTTGACTGCGGCTTGTGCGTGAAGACGTGTCCCACTGGAATTGATATTCGCGACGGGCTGCAGATGGAGTGCATCCACTGTACCCAGTGTATAGATGCCTGTAATGATGTCATGACCCGGGTGAATCGACCTCAGGGACTGATCCGGTATTCGAGCCAGAATCAGGTCGATGGCCAGAAGTCGAGCATGATTCGGGCGCGGGTCGTGATCTATCCACTGATGTTGACTATCTTCCTGGGGCTGTTTTTCTGGAACCTGTCTCAACTCAAATCGTTCAATGCGACTCTGCTGCGAAATTTCGGTCTGCCATTTACTGTGACAGAGGAAGGGCTGATTGCGAATTCACTGCGGATTCGAATTGTGAACCGTCTCGAAACGGAAGATCAATTCACGATCAGTGTGGTTTCCCCTCCTGAGGTGAAGATGGACGTGGAAAACCCCGTTACCATTGCGGCTGACAAGGATCAGATGGTTTCTGTGTATGTGACGGCACCGAAATCAAGCTTTAAAGTCGGCCAGATTTCCGCTGAATTTCTGATTCAGAGTCAAGCGGGTGATCAAAGGAAAGTCCAATGTCTGCTACTGGGACCGTAAGCAACTTAATTGAACAACAGGAACGCAGCAGTCGCTGGACGTGGGGGCTGATCATCATTGGTCTGCTGCTCTTCCAGATCATCAGTTGCGTGATCGCGGCCTGGCTGGCGATTGGTTCTGAAGCGACCGCTGTTGTCCCCAACTATCACCAGAAAGCTCTCGACTGGGACAGACAACAGGCACTGCTGGCTGCCTCAGTGAAATTGAACTGGCAGGAAGAACTTGCCGTCACACCACTGTTGTCAGCCGAGTCAGGTTATGACGTGGTGCTGGGACTGAAAGACAGTGAGAATCAGCCAGTACAACTGGATGTGGCGGTTGTTCAGGCAACGAGTTATCACGGAGTTCCGCAAACGATTGAGCTGGAACTGGTTTCGCTGGGACGAGGTCATTACAGCACCCAAACCGATCAACTTCATCCTGGAATGTGGGAACTGATCATCAAGGCTCAGCGAGGAGCGGATCAGTTTACCCGCACCCTGACTTACCAGGTGCCTGCCAGCTCAGCCACTTCGGGAGCGAATACGCCATGACGGCTGCGCAGTTCTCTTTGCTGACAGGAATTGTCATTGCCAGTCTGATTGGCAGTGGTCATTGCGTGGGCATGTGTGGCCCGTTTGCGATCCTGGCTGTCGGGCCGGCTGATGCTTCCCGCAAAGCATCTCTACTGAATCTGATTCGTTATCACCTGGGACGAGGTTTTACCTACCTGTTTCTGGGAGCGGTTGCGGGCGTGGCCGGAGCTGCTCTCAACTTTGGTGGACAACTGGCTGGCTGGCAGCAGGCGGCTGCTTGGATCACTGGCGGGGGGATGATTCTGTTCGGGAGTCTGGCGCTGTTGCGACTCTCTCGCTGGGGCAATGTGCATTTCAACGCACCTGCATTTGTTGGGCAAGCCGTCAAGAAAATGTTTCGCGTGGCTCAGCGGGTGCCGGCATTCTGGCGACCGCTTGCGGTGGGTGGTGTGACCGGATTTTTGCCGTGCGGGTGGCTTTATGCATTCCTGCTGCTGGCTGTCGGGACATCCTCCTCCCTAATGGGCATGGCGGTGATGGGAGCATTCTGGCTGGGAACCATTCCTTCGCTTTCCCTGGTAACTCTGGGACTCAATCAGTTGCGACCATCCTGGAAACGCTGGGTTCCCCATTTTACTGCGATGCTGCTGGTCGTGTCTGGTATGTTGACCATTACGTTTCGCACAGCTGCCGATTTTTCTTCTCTGGATCAGGTCCAGAAGGAAACGACTAACCAGGAGGAGTTGCTGGAATCGATTCAGACTGCTCCCCTTCCCTGCTGCCATTCGGTTCCAGAATCAGACAATTCGGGGAAACCGGCATGTTGTCAACCGAAGTAGATTCCCCGGAAGGCTCCTCTCAAATCGAAACTGGTTCCACAGAGTCGATCTGCATCCACTGTGGCCTGACAGTTCCGGAAACCCGAAAATCATCTGCCCGGCAAAAGTCATTCTGCTGTAACGGTTGCGAGGTGGCCTACGCCATTCTGCACGAAGATGACGAGCTGATCGAATCCTGGCAGGCTCGTCCGGCCAGCGAATGGGAGTTGGACTTTCACGAATTCGATCATCCCAGTTTTCAGGAGGTTCATTCGCGTGAACTGGCGGAGAACCTGCGTGAGACTCAACTGCAGTTGTCCGGCATTTACTGCTTCAGCTGTCTGTTCGCGATCGAAAAACTGCCCCGCTTTCTGTCCGGAGTTCGCGAAGCCCGTGTGAACATGGCCAGTTCCCGGGTGACCTTGATCTGGGATCCAGAACTGATTTCGCTCTCCTCGATCGCCCATACACTGCATCGGATGGGATACCGCCCCTTTCCCCTGAATGACCAGCAGCAGGAGATCCAGGAGCGGAATGAGAATCGTCAGGAACTGATTCGGCTCGCGGTTGCGGGTGCCTGCGCCGGAAACGCGATGTTGCTGGCGTTGGCGCTCTACCACGGACTGTTTCTGGGAATGGCCTCTGAATTCCGGGTGATGTTTGAACTCCTCGGGATGGGAATCGCTTTGATTTCGCTGGTTTGGCCTGGCAGGGTTTTCTTTCTGAATGC
>JAGQQT010000298.1 GCA_020426065.1 Planctomycetaceae bacterium
GTTCGTCATCAGACGGGTTCAAGTCAGGCAACTGATCATTTACGTGCGCTCTATGCACTAACAGAAATCGAGGCAGATGTCAGAGACTTTTTCACGAAACCACAAGAGATGTATCAGGATGTCGATACTGCAGTGACCAGAGCCGGAGGAACGACACTCGCAGAACTCGAAATGCTTGATATTCAGGCAGTTGTTGTCCCGATGAGTCAGTCTGCGGATAACCATCAAATGGCCAATGCCAGGTCTTATGCGGCAATCTCTGGCCAGCTTCTGATTGTTCAGGAGAATCAGCCTGACACCTTTCACAAGTTTACTGCTGCACTGAACAGACTGCTGAGCATTCCCTCAAACCACAAACGTTCCTCCGAAGCCCCTCAGCTAGATGCCGTGGAAAAAATCTGCGACCTGATGGCGAACACAATACAAACCGATCACAGCCATCGGTGATCAAGCTCATATATATCTGCGTGTTGGTTGATCTCCGAAAGTAGTCAGTAACAATTTTCAAAAAAATGTGGTATTCTGCATTTTTGACTGTCAGAAAACAGCTTTTGTACACTTGCAGGAAATCACACCTTAGGTAATTTACCCGTATTAGAAGACCATCAATACTTGAGATTGCAATCTCAGACTATACCTAATGCCTGAGCATTGGCCTCAGGCAATGCAAATTGCTCCCACCTAACAGAGGAATCAGTCATGGCTGCAAGTGTTACTGAAATGAGTGTTGCTGACATCCAGAGCCTGCTCAAGGAAAAGCAATCTAAAGTTCGTTCACTCACAAAAAAACGAGAAAAGCTTCTGCAGCAACTGGCAGATATTGACAACCAGATTAAAGATCTGTCAGGTGGTGCCGCTGGTGCCCGCTTCAAGAATGACAAGTCGCTGGAGCAATACATTGTCGATGCCCTGAAGAAAAACAAGAAGGGGCTGACACTGGCCGAACTGGCCAGTGCCATCAAAGATGCTGGCTACCAGTCTTCAAGCAGTAACTTCAAAAATGTCGTGTACCAGAATCTGTACAATTCTGATCTGTTCAAACGTGACTCCAAATCCAGCCGTTACGTTCTGGCCTGATTGAACGCAGTGCCGTTCATGGCTACTTCTCTTCAGAATGCTCTATGGTGATCTCACAGCATGGATGATTCCGCCCTGGCAGAACAGCTTGTCAAGAATGTCATGGAGCTGCTGGCTCTGCCGGGACGAAGCGGTGAGGAAAGACAGGTTCTGGAGGCGATTCGGCAAAAGCTCATTGATGCCGGACTGCCTGAATCTTCTGCCTGCTATGATAATGCTCATCTGAGAGCAGAACGGGGTGAGACCGGCAATCTGATTGTCACGTTACCCGGGACAGTGACTGCTCCCCGGCGACTGTTCATGGCTCATGTCGACACGGTTCCGCTCTGTGCTGGGGCGGTGCCAATTCGCGGTGAAGAATGGATCACAGCGGAATCGCCCAAAACGGCCCTCGGAGGAGATGACCGTTCCGGAGCAGCGGTTCTGCTTTCTACGGCTCAGCGCGTCCTGACTGAAAAACCGGATCATCCACCGCTCACATTTCTCTGGGCGATTCAGGAAGAAGTGGGGCTGGTCGGAGCACGCTTTGTTGAGGTTGCCAGCCTGAACAACCCGGAGTTGAGCTTCAACTTTGATGGCGGTGCTCCAGAGGCCATCATTCGAGGAGCAACTGGCGACTCGCACATGGACATTGTGATTCATGGAAAAGCGAGTCATGCAGGGGCCTATCCAGAGAACGGTGTTTCGGCCACGGTCATTGCCGCTCTGGCGATTGCAGACCTGCAGGAAAAGGGCTGGCTGGGACTGATTCAACAGCCAGATGGCCGTGGAACCAGTAACATCGGTCGAATTCAGGGTGGTGATGCCACCAATGTGGTAACCGATTACCTGACACTGCAGGCAGAAGCGCGGAGTCATCAACGAGAATTCCGCGAAAAGATTGTGGCTCAATTCGAAGCCAGTTTTCGCAATGCTGCCCAAAAACTGACAAATGTTTCTGGAGAATGTGGGCAGGTTGATTTTACTGCTCGCAGCAAGTACGACGCCTTCGCACTGGATGAATCACACCCGGTTGTTCAGGCAGCCTGGCAGGCGGTTGAGCAGAGCGGGTTGCAGCCTTTAACCCGCATCTCAAATGGCGGGCTGGATGCAAACTGGATGACCGCCCACGGAATTCCAACTGTCACGCTGGGATGCGGTCAGGAGGCAATTCACACGGTTGCCGAACGGCTCCATATTCCGAGCTATCTGAAAACCTGTGGTATTGCCTGGCGACTGGCAACGGACACTTCCTTCTGAGTGATTCGCGGATCACCCAGCGAGTGATTCGCCGAATCAGGGAAGCGGTTCGATGCGTATGTTGCGGAAAAACAGATCCGTCGTGGGATCGTGTCCCTGCAGGCTGAGATGGCCAGCTTCGAGCCGTTGCCCTTTTCGCGGATTCTCATCCGGTTTCCGGTCATCCTTCCAGCTGACAACCGGATAGCCATCCACCCAGGTTGAGATCTGATTTCCGGAAGTGATCAGCGTCAGAGTGCACCACTGTTGATCTGATGAGACGACCCGCCGTGCCTCGATTCGACGGAATATAGCTCCTGTGCCGGCATTATTGGGCCGATTCCGGTCTCCTTCATGAAATCCATTGTGGATCTGCACCTCGTAGCCATTGGAGGGATTCTCTTCCGTTCCCGGCATCGCCCGGAAAAACAGACCACTGTTTAACTCCACCGCACTGGTTTTGGCTTCAAACTGAAGTACGAAGTTCTGAAATGTCTCATCCGTTTCGAGAAAACCTGGTCCATTCACAACATGAATGGAGCCTTCCACAACATCGATCACACTTTGAGATCCAGGGACTTCGTGCCAGCCCGCCAGATCAGTTCCATTAAACAGTGGGCGAGTGCCGAGTGGTTTCAGGCGGATATTCCGATAGGCGGCTTTTCCGGCATTTTTCTGCAGTCCGATCAAACCGCTGGTTAATGCTTCGGGACGATCATCTTCGAACTGACAGAGAACCTGACCATCCACCGTGACTTCGATTTTTTTGCCCTCCGCTCGAATGGCCATTGCATGCCACTTGCCATCAGCAGTTGGTAACGCTTGTGAAGCAGTCTGCAGGCCGACCAGGCTCCCGGAAGTAAAGCCCTCGGGATGGACATCAGCAATGTTGATCTCGTAGCAATCGCCACCCGGTTTGGTCGGTTGTTCCACGCAGCGGATAAACACCCCGCTGTTTCCATGTTCGCTGAGGGAAAACTCCAGCTCCAGTTCAAAATCGGCAAAGGGGACATCTGTCAGCAGCAGGCCAATCGGGCCGGAATCGGCTGTGAGAGACTGATCCTCTACAGACCAGTTGATTTGCCCATCATGATGCCAGCCAAACGTGGAAACGGCATCAAACAGCATAATCCAGCCATCAGCAACCTGCTCGGGCGTGAGGGGATTGATGTATTCCACAGGGGTCACGGGGGGTAACTTTTCCTCTGGACTGGCTACCGGTTTTTCCGTTTTCTCAGTCGTGACATGAGGAACTGCGGGAGCAGGTTCTGCCCCAAGCGGAACTGGTGCTGGTGCTGGCAACGGGGCATCATTGCATCCCCCCACAACCAGCAGTCCCAGGATCCCGTAACACAAGCCGAGGCAAATGAAACGTGAGCGGATGGTGAGGGGAGTCATCATTTGGCATCGCTTTCCTGTCCGAGTGCCCATTTGAGATATGCCTGAATGAACTCGTCCAGATCCCCGTCAAGAACCGTCAGAGGATTGGAAGTCTTCAGTTCCGAGCGAGTGTCCTTCACGAACTGTTCCGGCTGCAGGACGTAGTTTCGAATGGTTTCACCACCGAAGCCGATCTTGCTTTTTTCACCACGTCGGGCGGCGGTTTCCGATTCCCGTTTTTCCACTTCCATCTGGTAGAGCTTGGCGGTCAGCATTTTCCGGGCAGCTGCCCGGTTCTGATGCTGGCTGCGTTCGTTCTGGCAGCGGACAACAACTCCGGTCGCCAGGTGAGTCAGTCGCACAGCAGATTCCGTCTTGTTGACGTGCTGTCCCCCAGCTCCACCGGCCCGCATTGTGTCTTCTTTGACGTCTTTGTCCCAGTCGATTTCGATATCAAAGTTGTCATCGATTTCTGGCGTGACATCGACTGCAGCAAAGGCTGTCTGCCGTTTTCCGGCAGAGTTGAACGGGCTCATCCGGACCAGCCGATGGTTTCCTGACTCCCCCTTCAGATAACCAAAGGCGAAATCTCCCTTAACGAGCAGCGTGGCGTGTCGGATCCCGGCTTCTTCGCCGTCGGTCCGTTCCAGCATTTCCATGCCAAAATCGTGGTTTTCCGACCAGCGCATGTACATGCGGAGCAGCATCTCGGCAAAGTCTGCTGCATCAGTTCCCCCCTCCCCGGCCTGAATCGTGACATAGGCATTGAGGCGGTCTTCGGGAGCTCCCAGCATGGCCTGGAACTCAACCATCTCAAGGGTTTTGGAGAGACGGGAGAGAGTCTGTTCAATCTCGGATTGAGACTCTCCGGTGTCGTCAGCCTCGGCAAACTCCAGCAGCACTTCCAAATCTTCCGCCCCGGTTATCAACTCGGTAAGCGGATTGAGGAATGCCTTGAGTCGACTTAATTCCGTGACTTGTTCCTGGGCGCGTTCGGCATTATCCCAGAATCCGGGAGCGGCCATCCTGTCGTTTATCTGCTGGAGCTTCTCTTTCTGGACGTCGTAGTCAAAGAGAGTCCTTGAGATAGAGGATGCGTTCAGTCAGCTTACTACAGCGGTCAAGCAGTTCGTTATCAATCATGTGTGGCATCAGGTAAGAGGCAGGTCTTGTCTGTGCCACATTATTTCAGGAAGGGTCGGGTCGGTAAACCCATTCGGGGGCTCCCTGAAAACGAAATTCCTGATTTGCAGGATCAAACTGGTCACCGGGGCGCCAGAATTCCTGTTTGATGGTTTTTCGTTCCAGAACGGGCTTGCCATCCGGTCCGGGAACAGCCTGGTAGGCGTTCGAGAAACCAGAGAGATAAACAGTGAACCTGTCGATTGCCGGATCGACACCAGCGAAGATGAACACCCCATGGACAGAATTGGCATCGTTGGCAGCTTCGTCCGTCGCAGTGGGAAGCGTTTGAACGACGGTGACTGAGTTTTTGAAATCTCTGCGTTCTTTGGCGTTGATGGCTTCCTGGACCACGGGCTGAATCGTATCGGGAATAACGATCTTGGCATTGGCATCCTGAGGAATCAGGACCGCTTCTGGAATGAAATAAGCAGGAATCGGCTCCTTGTCCTGGTTATTGACCGGTTCGGTTTCCCGGGCGGAAGGAGCGGCAATGGGGCGATTGATGGCCCGATAGCAGAGGTAGAGATACATCTTCTTTTCGATTTCGCCAGTCTGGGGATTGGGAGTATCCACCCAGATCAGTCGAACCGGCTTCAAATCAGCTTCCATCACCCACAGTGCAGGCAGTCGACTCCTCTCATCCCCCTGAGTGGCCGCTTTCACTTTCATTGAGAAGCCTTCATCTCCCT
>JAGQQT010000299.1 GCA_020426065.1 Planctomycetaceae bacterium
AATGTTGATCGAGCCACGTACAAACGCTTTGTCGAGTGAACCGAGCGGCAGATATGCCGGAAAGGAACGGAACTGTCGGGCGGGTTTGGTGACCTGTTCAAAACCGTGAGGCAGGAACTGCTGTCTGTCCAGCGTGTTTCGCCAGTCGTTGTAATCACCCACAATCAGCGTTGGTAAATCTGCATGCTGCAGAAATGAGGGATGCTGCAGAAAGTGGTTGACCTGGTTGTGCCGCTGCTTTTCGGCCAGTCCAAGATGCCAGGAGACCAGCATGAACGGACCTTCTGGAGTGGCGATCACGGCAATCTGGGCGCCACGGACTTTTTTATGCTCCAGCTTCAGATCAACATGGTGCACATGGTCGAGTGGATATCGGCTGAGAATCAGGTTGCCATAACCCCCATCCCGGATTTTATGGTTCCACTGATAGTCGTAGCCTTCGTACCCGAAATGGTCCCGCAGGATTTTAGGCTGATCATGAAACCGGGTGCGGTTCATGTTGTGATCAACCTCCTGCAGGCAGATGATGTCCGGATTTTCATGCTCGATGACGGCGATCGTCCGCTCCAGATCATATTTCCGGTCGCGACCACCGTAACCTTTCTGGATGTTGTAACTCATCACTCTCATATCAGATCCATCCTGGAATCGAATCGAAGGGAATCGTCTGCCATTCTAGAATTTGCTGGATTTTCCACAGCATGTCTGATCTAATTTTATTTCTCAATGTAAATCTCACGTTAACATATTACGAGTCTTTCTCGTAGCCGTTCGGGCCACGGCTTCGTGTCAGCGATTTTTTTCAATCACTGCTTCTTATTCATTGTAAAAGAAGGCCTGCCAGATGTGGTGTGTGAATATCTGGAAGCGACAATTCTGCCCCCAAAATCATGATTCCCTGCTTGCGGTCGGAACAAAAGTGTCTCCACGAGGCCCCGGCATCGGCGAATCACTGGGGTGGTTTCTGTTTGCGATGTTGCTGCATGTGTTCGGTTTTGCGCTCACGGCCGGTGCCATTGCCGGAATCTTTGTGGCAGCGGGGATCTCCTGGAATGACCTGGCCGTGCTGGATTTTCTGGAATCCCAGCAACTGACCTTCCTGGCGGGAGAACAGTTTGTTTTTGTGACAGTGGTGCTGCTGGCCGCCTGGTTTCGCTTGCGGGGAAACCTGGGACATCGCTTGAGCAGTCGTCCGCTGCCGCTCCTGCATCTGTTCCTGATTACCTGCCTGGTTGTTCCAATTGCCATCTTTTCGGGTTTGCTGCACGCCTGGGGCATGCAGCAATGGCAGAATCTGCTGATCTGTTTTCCAGAGTGGAATCAGTTGCAGATGAATCAGTCGATGGATGTGCTGCGAGATCTTTCCGGGAATGCTTCGGTCTGGTCATTACTGCTGCTGTTCGCGATCGCACCTGCTCTCGGGGAGGAAATCCTGTTTCGAGGCGTGATTGGCCGGGGGCTGATTCATCGATTGGGGCATACTGGTGGGATCCTGTTGACCTCACTGCTGTTTGCCCTGGCGCATGGACATCCCGTTCATGCTCTGGCTGTGTTTCCAATTGGATTGGCATTGCATTATGTGTATCTCATGACCAGAAGTTTCTGGGCTCCGATCTACCTGCATTTTTGTGTGAATGCTTTCGCTGTGCTGCAGTGGCAGGTTGGCGAAATTGGAAATCGGTCACTCAGTTCGCCTGCCATCCTGATGATTTTTCTCTGCCTGATGCTGTTTGTGCTGTTCCTGTGGGCTTCCAGGGTCCGGTTGATTGATCAGGAAGGACGGGAATGGTTTCCCGAGCGACCTTCCCTGGAACTGCCGATCGAACTCCCTTTGACGATGACGTTTTCTTCGCTTCCCTGGCGGATCACAGTGGGGGGGCTGGTTCCTTTGATCGGCTTTTTCGCCGCTCTGCGCTGGTACGGTTGACGTGATTCAGAACGAGAGAACGGGGACCATCCTTGAACCGGGGGGCGAGAAGTCGTAACCTCCGCAAAACATCCGCTCTCCCGCCACTGCCAGTTCCGCTTCCATGCAAATTGTGACTGACCTGACCTCGTTCGCCCCATTCTGTGGGGGTGTTGTGTCGATCGGCAATTTCGATGGCGTCCATCGGGGACATCAGCAGATTCTGAAACGGCTGGTTTCGCGTGCCCGCGAGAAAAACGTACCGGCTGTTGCCATGACGTTTGATCCGCCACCCGTCGCCCTGATAGCTCCGCAGCGGGTTCCGCCCCGTTTAAGTACGGTTGCCCGCAAGGCAGAACTGATGAGCTGGCTGGATGTGGACTGTCTGCTGGTTTATCCCACAACCCGCGAGTTTCTCTCATTGACCGCTCAGCAATTTTTTGAGCAGGTGATTGGCAGTCAGTTGCAGAGCTGTGGTCTGGTGGAAGGTCCCAATTTTTTCTTCGGAAAAAATCGCAGTGGAAATATCGATCTGCTGGCCAGCATGACCGCCACTGCAGGGCTGGATTTCGAAGTGGTCCCCGCTCAACTTGATGAGGGGGAAACGATTTCCTCATCTGGGATTCGCCAGATGATAGCTGGAGGGCAGTTTGATCGAGCGGTCTCCTGGCTGGGGCATCCTTATCGACTGACGGGAATTGTGAGTCCGGGCGCTGCACGAGGAACTGGAATTGGATTTCCCACGGCCAACCTGAATGAAATTCTCACTCTCGTTCCTCATCCCGGCGTCTATGCGGCCACAACGACCATCGAAGGGAAGTCTTACCCCGCTGCTGTCCACATCGGAGGCAATCCGACCTTTGCCGAAGAAAGCACCAAGGTCGAAGTCCATGTGATTGGCTTTCAGGGAGACCTGTATGGCAGAGAGTTGTCCATCGATCTGACCTGTCATCTGCGGCAGGTCCAGCGGTTTTCCTCCGTAGAGGCCTTGCAGGAACAGTTACAGAAAGACATCGCTGCTGTCATGGCCAGTTTGCCATGAGCCACCCTGCTCAATAGGCTCCCTGTTTTCCGGTGTGGTCAGAAATTTGTGCCGGGAAACGACAGATCTCAGCCGGGAGTATTGATTTTACGGGCATCTCGGGGAGACTGAACAGGAACAAAAGACCTGATATCCCGAACATCAATGGCGGAATTTGCTACCCTCAGCAGATTCCAAATCGTAGAGAGTGTTCTGTTGGAAAGTCACCCGCTCAAGTTACTGAAGAATCTGCGCCGGACCGGTGAAATCGCAGCCGTGCTGATCAATCACGGTTTTGGTGATCTCGTGGAGCGGATCGGCCTGAACCGGTATTTGAACTGGGGCCGACGAAAACTTCTCAAGCAGAGTGATGTGCATACCCGGTCGTTGACTCGGGCGGAACGCTTGCGGATGTCCTGCGAATCGCTGGGCCCCACCTTCGTAAAATTCGGTCAGGTACTCAGCACTCGACCAGACCTGATTCCTGGCGATATTGTCGATGAACTGGCCAAGCTGCAGGAGCATGTTGCTCCGTTTCCCTCAGAGATCGCGATCCAGACGATTGAGAAAGCGCTCAAAAAACCGATTCGCGAACTCTTTTCCCGCTTCGAAAGCGAACCGCTGGCAACCGGTTCCCTGGGCCAGGTGCATACGGCCTGTCTGCCAGATGGCTCCGATGTCATTATCAAGGTTCGCCGTCCACGTGCCATTCAGGATGTGGAGCGTGACCTTTCCCTGATTCAGGAACTCGCGCACCTGATCTCCAAGCGGGTTCCCGAATCCCAGGTTTTCGATCCAACTGGCCTGGTCAGGAATTTTGAGCGAACCATTCGCCGCGAGATGGATTATCTGCGGGAAGCGCGCAGCATCGATGAATTTGCCCGAATGTTTGCCGATGATGCTGCGTTGTATGTGCCGAAAGTTTATCCCCATCTCTGCACTGAAGATGTCCTCGTGATGGAACGGATCGAAGGGCATCGCGTGGATGACCTGCCCTCATTCCCGAAGTTGTGGGAGAAACGGAAACAGATTGCAGCCAACGGTGCCCGGATTTTTCTCAGGCAGGCCTTTGAATTTGGATTATTCCACGGGGATCCGCATCCAGGCAACTTCCGAATTCTGGATAATGGTTCCATCTGTCTGCTTGATTTCGGCATGATTGGAACACTGGATGAACAGACCCGCGAGCATCTGGTGGATCTGTTCATCTCGACTGCCCGCAAAGATGTCCGTGGCAGTTTGCGGAACATGAAGCTGATCTGCCATATCCCGAGAGACATTGAAGAACGCTATTTCTATTCCGACTACCGGGATTTCATCGACAAGTATTACGGGTTGCCTCTCGAACAGTTGGATCTGGCTCGGCTGCTGCGAGATTTCATTGATCTGTTGTCGAGACATCGGATTCGCTGCCCCGGTGATCTGATGCTGCTGATCAAGGTCATTGTGCACCTGGAAGCCGTCGGGAGAAAAATCGATCCAGACTTTAACCTGGTGGAAGTTGCCATTCCCCATTTTCGCAAGCTGATTCGGGACCGCTATCATCCCCAGTATTTGTGGGAACGGTTCCGCGAGGAAGTTCTGGTCCTGGGGCAGGCTGCTCACGATATCCCGGTGGAACTTTCCACAGCCCTGAAGCGATTCAACCGAGATGATTCCGCCGTCAAGCTGAAGCTGACTGGCCTGGAATACATGGTGAATGAAATCGACCGCTGCAGTAACCGCATCGTGATTGGGGTGATCGTGGCGGCGGCCATTCTGTCCTCAAGTATTCTGGTTCGCAGCGATGCTACAAACGACTGGTTCAGTCTGCCCATTTACCTGATCTCGAGTTTGCTGGGCATCTGGCTGATTTATGGAATTTTCCGCAGTGGGCGGCTGTAGCCGAACAGCGGTCAAACAAAATCATGGAAGTGAACATGACGACATACAAACTGGGTACGCTCAACTGCACGATTGATGGCAAACTCGATTCCGCTACCTGGGCCTGCATTTTCTGTCATGGGTTTGGTGCTCCTGGTACCGATCTGGTTACTCTGGCCGAAGAACTGCGTTATGCCTCCAGTGAACTGGATGACCGCTGGGTGTTTGTATTCCCTGAGGCACCCCTCTCGCTGGATCACCTGGGATTGCCGGGAGGTAGGGCCTGGTGGGAAATCAACATGATGCGGCTTCAGCAACTCCTGCAGACTCAGCAGTGGGATGTGCTGATGGATGCCAAACCTCCCGGACTGGATGAAGCCCATCAACTTTTCCTGGGTCTCACGGATGAATTGCAGTCTGAATTTGGAATTTCCTGCGATCACCAGTTGTGGGGCGGATTTTCTCAGGGAGCGATGCTCAGCACGGATGTCTTTTTCCGCTCGGATCGACAGCCAGCCGGTCTGATCCTCTATTCCGGCACGATCATCAACCGGGAAGAATGGCGGGCTGGCAGCGAGAAGAAACAGCCAGTTCAGGTTTTCCAGTCCCATGGCTCCATCGATCCGGTTCTGCCCTACGATGCCGCACTTCTGTTGAGAGACTGGTTCAGAGAATTGAATTTCCCACTGGATTTTGTCTCGTTTCCGGGTGGTCACACCATTCCTTATGAGGCACTGGCACGTACTGCG
>JAGQQT010000029.1 GCA_020426065.1 Planctomycetaceae bacterium
CGAGGATGCTCAAAATGACATCCTGCAGTTCCATCCGGGTCAAAGAATCGAGCCTTCCGAATGGCTCATCCAGCAGCAGGACTTTGGGTTTCAGCGCGATTGCCCGGGCAATACCGACTCGCTGTTGCATTCCACCTGAAAGTTCACGCGGATGGCGATGCATACAATCAGCCAGGCCCACAATGCTGAGATAATATTCAATGATTTCGCGACGAACAGCGGGGGCGACATGAGGATAAACGCGATCGACTCCCAGTTTTACATTGCCGTAAGCCGTCATCCAGGGAAGCAGGCAGGGAGCCTGAAACACAACAGCCCGATCTGGACCTGGTCCGGATATTTCCCGGCCATCAACAATAATTCCACCAGATGAAACCGGATTCAGTCCGGCGATCATGGTCAGAACCGTTGATTTCCCGCAGCCGGAGTGTCCGATGACTCCGACAACTTCTCCCTTTCGGATTCGCAGGTCAAATCCATCGACGACTTTAATGTCTTCCCCATAGGGATTGGGATAAGCCTTCACGACTTGACTCAGTTCCACAAAACGATCTTCAATGTCCATGAGTCGATGTCCTGCTGGGAGATGATGGGATTGGGGAGTGGATGAAAATCAGGGTTACTTAGACAACGTGAGCCTGGACATTCACACGGTAATCCAGGTCGATGGGCTGTACTTCGGGAAGTACACGGGTCATTGAAAGACAGTTCGCTCGGGATTCCAGGTTGATATTCATCATGTAGTTGGTGACTTCATTGCGGACATGTCGAAATTCCGGATTGAAATTCAGGGTGGCTCGATCCCGTGGGCGGGCCAGCTTCACTTCGAAGCTTTGCCCGAACGTCGCCCCGGGACCTGGAGTGAGCGGAATGATGCGATCTGCCATCAGCACGGCTTCATCGACATCGTTAGTAATCATTACAACCGTCCGTTTATCCTGTTCCCACAGGCGGGTGATTTCATCCTGTAACGCTGATCGAGTGATCGCATCCAGGGCACTGAGTGGCTCATCCAGCAACAGAACTTCGGGTTTCATTGAAAGTGTGCGGGCCAGGGAAAGCCGCTGTCTCATGCCCCCCGACAGTTCATGAGGTTTCTTCCACTCCGCTCCCTTGAGGCTGACCAGATCAATGTAGTGCTGAATATGAGCTTCCTTCTCCTCTTTCTTCATTTCCGGAAACACCTGCCTGACTGCCAGTTCGATATTTCCATGAACGGTCAGCCAGGGAAGCAGGGAATAGTTCTGAAAGACAATGCCGCGGTCAGGACCGGGAGCCCCTGTCTTCTGGCCACGGATCCGGATTTCTCCGCTGTCTGGTGCAAGCAGTCCCGCCATCAATGACATGACGGTGCTTTTACCTGAGCCGGAAAAGCCGATGATGGCGACAAATTCATTTTCCTCGACCGACACTGAAGCCCTAGAGAGGACGCTGTATTTGTCGGAGCCCACTCCGTAGCCATAACTGACATTGTCAAATTCAAGGAAAGACATTCCTTAGTTCCTTCTCTCTTCGTTATTTACTCAGATGGCAGCCGGGGCACCGTCGAAGCTGACCAGACGCTGGAAGACGATCATGGTTCGATCCAGCATCAATCCGATCACTCCCACCACAAACACCACCACAAACATCTGGGCGAAGGTTTCTGAAGAACCGTTGTTAAACATGTCCCACACAAATTTGCCGATCCCTTCACTTGAACTGAGCAGTTCAGCAGCAATCAGCACCATCCATCCCACTCCCAGCGAGATTCTTAATCCGGCAAAAATCAGTGGGAGAGCGGAAGGAATTACGATTTTGAAAAGGCGTTGAGTGAAGGTCAGGCGTAATACCCGGGCCACATTGATATGGTCCTTGTCGATCGAAGCCACTCCCAGTGCCGTGTTCACCAGTGTTGGCCAAAGGGAACAGAGTGCTACCGTGATTGCCGAAGCGATAAAGGCCGGATTGATCTCCAGCCATCCGATCAACGGAAGTTGTGAGAGAGTTACCATCAGCCAGTGTTTGTCTGGATCCGTGATGAATCCCCCGACAATGATCAGGGAGATCGGCAGCCAGACAATCGGTGAAACCGGCTTGAACAGGGCAATAAAGGGTGTGACCGCAGCCATGAATGTTGGACTGACACCACACAAAATCCCAATGGGGATAGCAATCAAAGTCGCCAGGACGAACCCGGTGAACACGCAGGCCACTGAGCGGACGATTTGCATTGGCAATGTCCAGGGTTTGGCATAATCAGAAGTTTCCAGTTTGTGGATTCGCTGTTCAATGGCCAGCATCTGGTTTCCCAGAGTCACCAGATCAGCTCCGCTCGCCTGGGCATATTTTTTTTGAACTGCCTTCAGTTGGGCCAGTTCTTCCTCAACTTTCAGGCTGCGATTGTTCCGGGTGAGCAAATCTGTTTTCTTGGTCAGGTACTGCTCTTTCTCAGAGACCGCCGTCTGTTCCTTGAGGGCCAGAATCAGATCAAGGTCTTTTCGATCACGAATTTCAGCTTTACTGGCACCTAACGCCTTGAGAGAGTCATCTTCTTTTTCAATCTGTTGCTGATGTCCACGCAGATATGCGAGGAATTCATTGCGGGCGGATAGATCACCCGCTTGAATTTTTTCCGCTTTGATCTGCAGGGCTGCCTCGCGAACTCGACGGGCCTCTGCAATCTCAGCCTGACGGATTTCCAGGTTCTGTTCCACAGGAGCCAGCAGGCTTTTCTGTTCTGCAGCTTTCACCTGCTCGGCTGCTGAGACATTGTCTCCTGCAATGACTTTGTTGTCACGAACCTTGAGAAGTTCCGCTTCAACAGATGCCAGGACTGCTTCCCTTTCCGCTCCTTCCAGTGTGTAGGCTTTCTGCTTGTCCGTTTCTCGAGTATGGAACTGATAAATTCCCTGAGCGGCATCCAGGACGACAGCAGGAGTGGGGACCTCACCTGATTTCGTTTTCAGAATCGGTGCAAGGACTGACCAGAGTCCCAGAAAAATGGCGAAAGTGAGAACCGGAATGACGATGAATCGTCCGATCTTCTGTAACTGAAGTTTTGGCTCTTCCCGATAGCACAGTCTGACAATCGGTTCGAGAAATGTCAGACCGCTGACATTGATGACTCGCAGCAATCCGTATTTGAAGCGTTCCATACTTTTTCCAGATCAAGTTTAAACAGACGGCAGAGGAGACACAGACTCAGTCTTTATTCCCGATTTTGTGGGAATTCAGATACCCGATTGGGTCGCGTCCGTCGTAAGAGATCCCGTCAATGAATTCTGAGGTAGCAGGTTTGTAACCATCCGTTTCCCAGGGGATATCTTCCTTGCTGATTTTTCCCTCTGAGAGCAGGATCTCCGCGGCTTTCAGGTAGATCTCAGGCTTGTAAACTTTTCTGGCGGTTTCGTGATACCACTCGGCAGGTTTGGACTCGGTGATCTGACCCCAGCGGCGCATCTGTGTGAGAAACCAGATGCCATCGCTATACCAGGGATAGCTGCAGTCATACTTGAAGAACACGTTGAAATCCGGCATGGGCCGCTGATCGGTCTTCTGGAAGTAAAAGTACCCGGTCATCGAGTTCTTGATCACATCGAAGTCTGCTCCGACATAGTCAGAACGAGACAGAATCCGGGCTGCTTCTTCGCGGTTCACCAGATTGCCTTGTGCGTCAGTTTCGTCGAGCCACTTCCCCGCTCGGATGAGTGCTTTCACCACCGCAATCGTGGTGTTGGGATTCGCGTTTGCCCATTCCTGAGTGATGCCGAAAACCTTTTCCGGGTTGTTCTTCCAGACATCATAATTCGTGCAGACCGGGACTCCGATTCCCTTGGCGACTGCCTGCTGGTTCCAGGGCTCTCCCACGCAATAACCCTGAATGTTCCCTGCCTCCAGAGTCGCAGGCATCATGGGAGGTGGTGTTACCGAAAGTTCAACTTCTGCATTCGTGCGGCCACCAATATCAGTTTCTGTGTACATACCGGGATGGATTCCCGCTGCAGCCAGCCAGTAGCGGAGTTCATAGTTATGGGTTGAGGTCGGGAAGACCATTCCCATCTGCAGCTTTTCGCCTTCAGCCAGTTTCTTTTCCACGATCGGCTTGAGGGAAGCTGCCGAGATGGGGTGAGGTGGTTTTTCCGACTGCAATGCCGGGTCGTTCTGTTGCATCTGTTCCCAGATGGTATTGGAAACTGTGATTCCGTTGCCATTCAGGTCCATCGTAAACGGGGTGATCACGTGGGCAGATGTCCCGAAGCCAATCGTAGCGGCGATAGGCTGACCGGACAGCATGTGAGCACCATCCAGATTGCCATTGATGACGTTGTCGAGCAGAGTCTTCCAGTTTGGCTGGGCAATCACTTCGACAGAAAGGCCCTCATCTGCAAAGAAACCTTTTTCCTTGGCCATCACAATCGGGGCACAGTCAGTCAGCTTGATGAATCCGAATTTCAGATCTGTTTTTTCCAGAGTCAGCCGTGCCGCTTCTGTCTGAATTGCTGATGGTTGATCCTTCAGTTCACCGGCTTCTTTCAGATCTTCTTCTGATAATTCAATTGAAGTTGGAGCAGCAACTGATCCACCACATCCAGGGATTGTCATTCCCAGCATGAGCAGCAGAAGGCATTGAGCGAATAAATCAAATCCAAGACTGCTGTTGTGTTTCTTCATTCCCTGTTTACCCCTCAGAAAGTTATGAACTTGTCTGAGATGGGTAACGCAAGAACCGTGCCGGATTGTAAGGAGCGAATGTCAACAGGTGTGGTATCCCGTAGATGGCGAACAATTGAGACGTGGATGTCCACATGCTTGCCCTCTCGTCGGGCGAGTCTGCTCAAATCGATCGCATGAGTTCATTGATATGTTTTTGAGGCAGGTACAGAGATGTGGCAATCCTGCCCAACACTAAAGCAGGCAACGAAAAAAGGGAGGCACTTTGAAGTACCTCCCCCTTGTCAAATCTGATCCAAACAGAACTTGCCCAGTTTCGGATCTGGATTCTTAGAACGAATAGTTTGCCAGGAAGTAGAACTGGGTGGCATCACCGCGGTTCAGACCGCCCTGCTGCACGGCATTCCCGTACCAGAACCATGAATAACCGCTTTCCAGGGTCAGATTCGAGTTCACCTTGTAGGTTGCAACCAGATCGAGTTCGTTTCCGATGTGGCTATCCTGTGTTGCTGCAGGAGTTCCCAGTGGGGCTCCGGCAATATTGTAGATGAAGTCCTGTGATCGATGCTGATCAAACCAGTGCCATTGTGACATCAAAGTCAGCTTCTCTTTGGGATTGACCTTGGCTCCTACAGAGTAGTCAACCATGTTCTGTCCACCGAGGTTGTCCAGGATGCCCCAGTAGGCATGTCCCAGAGGATAGAGTGAGAAGTAGGTGTTGTTGTTGGTGTCTGTCGGATCCTGATCACCAGTGCCCAGGTAGTACAGGGCAAAGACCTGCGGTTTCATGTCAACCTTGTTCCAGGTATGGCTGAGCAATGCGTTGAAGAAACCGGAGTAAACATTCAAATTGGGGCCGGTGCCGGGGCCACCAGTGAAATCATCATTTCCAATCTGGATGGCTCCCTGGACATCGTAACCCCAGGTGCGTTCCACTTCGTCACCGGTGCCCTTTACGGCCTTTGTCCCATAGTAACGGGCACCAAACGTATGGCGATCTCCATCCTGACGGTTGGCTACCGGTTCATTTTCAATATCCCAGATCCAGAACAGATCCAGGGTTCCCTGCTCCAGCCCACGATAAGTGGCATACACTCCACTCACCCATTCACTCTGATCTGGAGTATCAAATGATTTTGTATTCACTACGACTCCGCGGGCAGCTCCGTTCACTGGCTGGACCGCAAACGCATCAATGTCCCAGTCTTTCCCTTTGTAATAGGCCTTGAAACCTTCAAAATTGCGGAAGGTATTGCCCCAGGCCAGGGGAGACATGACATGCTGATCACCATAATTCAACATCTGGCGACCATAGCGGGCGTGAACATCTCCGTTTTCCAGTTCTGCAACTTTGACGTCAACATAATATTGCAGCAGGTCAGCCCGGTTTTCATCAATGGCCAGAATCGGGAGTTCTTCGCCGAATGTTGTGGCGTCGATAGCCTCAACATAGCCGGTCACGGATTCGTTCCAGGTCACTTCGGCAAATGGGTTGAATCGCCACTGGTCATAGCTGCTCAGGCCAGGTCCACCTGGACGCAGGCGATTGTTTTCGTGAAGATAACGATAACGGATCGATGCCCCGACACGACCTTTCCAGACGCAATTTTCAAAGGTGATCGGATCGATTTCGGGCAGGAAGGGCTTTTCACAGTTCTTGAAGACATCACTGCTGCAACATCCATCCGTGCAGCCGTCATCAACGCAACTGACACAGTCATCATCGCTGCAGGAGGTGAGGATGATATCGGAAGTTGAACTGGAATGATCGGCTTGTACAACACCATCCCCGGCCTCTGCAGGAATGCCTGTCGTTCCAAGTACCAGACTGCTCAGCAACACCGCCCAGGAAAATCTTTTCTTGACCATTGGTTTCCTTTCATGGAGGCCATCACCACTCCTTCATCAACGAGGCTCTTGATACACCAGCGCAGGGTGATGGGCAAATTCGGGTTTCAGCACTCGGCAATTTGAATTTCTCTGTGCTCAAAACTGTCCACTGCACAGGAACCGATCCATCTTCAAACTGCCATATCCTGAGATCCTAATCCGTTAAATCTGCAGGTAATCTGCTCAATCTGACACAATATTGCAGTCAGTATTTGCAGACCTTGCCTGAGTTATCGACGAATATAAATGGAGAGAATTCCGCTTTAATACGACAATTTCATGCAAGTCCGCTTTCGGAATTCTCAGGCTAACGACTCTTCCTAACCGTTAAAGTTTCAACGTGGAATGACACAACTGCCTAAACTTCACATGTGCAGACTCTGAATTGAGTCGATCCTGATGAAGCCAGTGAGGCGCTGAGAGGTATTTGAATAGCAGAAAATACCAACGACAGAGATGCGGGCTGAGCTTACAACTGAAAATGTGCTTTCGATACTCGTCAGAATCCTCAAACTCTGGCCAATCCGTATAGATTCCAGTGCAGCAAATGCAGATTGTCTAAACCCACAGGCCAGAACATTTCCCTTTAAGGGAGGTTTTTCCCTGCAGCGTGGAAAGTTCGGCTATGAAAGTGGCGCGAGGGCCTGTTTCGTGAACAAACTGGATGCCAGGGGAATATGAGGTAGAACCGCTCTAACGGGTCTTGCCTTTTCCTCCGCCACCTTTTCCTCCCCCGCCCTTGCTGGGGGTAGTTTCAATGGTCAGGGTATCAATACCGATAAAGTTCTGTCCATCCGCAGTACCAGTGAGTGTGGCAGTGGCAGGGCCATCGCTGAGTCCCGTTTTATTGACATCAAATGTGACCTGTAACTGGTCTGCGATGCCATCCCCATTCGTATCGACATAGCTGATGCGTGGGGCGCCTCTTTTGTTTCTGGTGAGCGTGAATACTGTTCCATTTACATCCAGCGACAAGGAATCGATATCAATGGTGTTGATGTCAAGGGCCGGTGTACTGCTGATTGCAATGACGATATTTTTCTGATCAGCCACGTTGAGCAGATTCGTGTCATCTCCGGGAATGGCATCAATACTGGCGACCAGTTCTTCGTTCACGTCAGTCAGTTCAATCGTCACAACAAGTTCAACGCTTCCCCCTGAGCTGTCCAGGACGGTAACAGTCAGTGTGTAGGCTGCAGTTGTCTCATAGTCGAGCTGTGAAGAATCAGCGACCAGAATCTCACCGGTGGCGCTGTTGATCGAGAAAGCTCCACTTTCATTGCCAGCAATAATGCCATAGCTGAGAGTGTCACCGTCAATATCATTGCCTAGAACTTGTCCAGCCAGCGTGCCGTTCGGACTGTTTTCGGGCAGCTGAACAGAGCTGAAGCTCACGGTAGGATTATCGTTGACCGGAGTAACAGTAATTGAGACGGTCGCAATGTTGCTGTCTGCCTGACCATCATTGGCTACGAATTCAAAGCTGTCGTTACCATTGAAGTCCGGACCCGGAGAGTAAGTGAAGCTGCCATCTGGATTCACAGTGACAGTCCCATGAGACGGAGCAGAGACCAGGCCGAAGGTGACTGAGTCACCCTCGATGTCACTGGCAGTGAGATTGCCCACAAGACTTTCGTCTTCATTGACGGTTTCAGATACCCCGTTCGCAACCGGAGCGTCATTGATCGGATTGATCACAAGGCTGACAGTGGCGGGGGCACTGGAGAGCTGCCCGTCACTGGCAACAAAAGTGAAACTGTCGTTGCCAACGTAATTCGCTGTGGGGATATAGTTGAAGGATCCATCGGGATTGAGTGTGAGTGTGCCATGTTCAGGTTGGACATCAATGCTGTAAGTCAATCCATCACCATCCAGGTCGCTGCCAGAGACAACTCCGGAAATCGGTGAATCTTCATCCAGCGCAATGTTCTGGTCGTCTGCGTGCGGTGCGTCATTGATGGCGTCTATGTTGATAGAAATGGTCACAATATTGCTGTCTGCCTGTCCATCACTGGCGATCACTTCGAATTGATCGGAACCATTGAAATCCGGAGACGGGGTGTAAGTGAATGTGCCATCCGGATTGATAACGGCAGTGCCATTTGCCGGCCCGGAAACAATCTGCAATGTGAGAGTATCGCCATCAACATCAAACGCGGGCACCTGAGCTGTAACACTCTCATCTTCAAGCGTGTTGACATTCAAATTGCCAGCAATAGGGGCATCATTGACAGACAGAACTGAAATCGTCACGGAGGCGATACTACTGTTCGCTTGACCGTCACTGGCGTACCAGGTGAAGGAGTCGGACCCGAAGTAATTCGCATGGGGTGCGTAAATGAAAGCTCCGTTCGGGTTGAGTGTGAGTGTGCCATGTTCAGGACCGGTCCCCAGATGATAGGTCAATCCAGTGCTGTCGATATCAGTGGCGCTGAGAACACCAGTCTGGACACCATCTTCGTTAACGATGAGTACACCGCTGTTTGCAACTGGCAGATCATTGACAGGACTCAGGTTCAAACTGACCGTCGCGGGAGTGCTGTCGAATTCACCATCATTGGCAATGAATGAGAAGGAATCGCTGCCGTTATAATTCAGGTTGGGAGTGTAGGTGAAAGTTCCATCAGGATTGAATACAAGTACCCCATGCAATGGCTGGGTTGCAACTTCATAACTCAAGCTGTCTCCATCGACATCATTTCCGGCAGCAGCACCAGTGATGACCTCGTCTTCATTTCCTGAAACACTCTGAGTAGTTGCCTCTGGTGCATCATTAATCGGGTTCACGGTCAAGGAGATGGTCGCAGGGGCACTGCTTTCAGATCCATCATTTGCTGAGAAGGTGAAACTGTCTACTCCGTTAAAGTTGGTGTTCGGTGTGTAGGTATAAGTTCCATCAGGATTGAAAATGAGGATTCCGTACGACGGTTGAGTTGCGACACTGAAGGTCAGTGTGTCGTTATCGGGATCAGTGCCAGTCACGCTTCCACTGGCAGCGATATCTTCTGTCACAAAGAGTGTGCCATCATCAGCCGTGGGGGCATCATTAACAGGGTTGACCTGAATGTTGATCTGGGTGAAATAACTGGCTGCAATTCCATCAGAG
Organism: Planctomycetaceae bacterium; assembly: GCA_020426065.1. Classification (GTDB taxonomy): domain Bacteria; phylum Planctomycetota; class Planctomycetia; order Planctomycetales; family Planctomycetaceae; genus Rubinisphaera. The sequence goes on from JAGQQT010000029.1 coordinate 9,650, forward strand.
GCCTGGAAAACAAATTTGTCCGGACCGTTGAAATTGGCATCGGGAATGTAGGTGAAACTTCCATCCGGATTCACGGTCAGCTGTCCATGTTCCGGCTCGGCAATCGTGTAGTAAACCAGTTCATCTCCATCCGGATCAACGGCTATCAGCTGTCCGTCCAGCTGGGAATCTTCCAGCATTTCATAGGATTCTGGCGTGGTTACCGGCGGGTCGTTTACTGGAGTGACGTTGATTGTCACGGTCGCAGGGTCTGAGAACAGGTCCCCGTCAGTGCTGCGGTAAGTAAAGGAATCGACTCCAGAAAACCCTGGATCTGGTGTGTACTGGAAGGTGCCGTCTGGGCGGAGCGAAAGAGTCCCGTGAGCTGGTCCGGTTTCCAGAACCGCTGTTAATGAGCCGTTGTCAACATCTGTGTCATTATCGAGGACCGAACCAACATCCTCTGCGGTGAGCGCTGAATACTGAATTTCACCAGTCATTCGCGGACCTGTCAGAGTAGACGCCTGCCAGAAGGTGGCTGCGAAATGCGTCAGATTCCCACCAGCATCTCGGAGGAGTTGAGTAATTGTGAACTCACCCACTGAAGTATTGTATCCTCGATGCTGACCCGTCACGGAAAGGCCGGGATCGGATGGATCCTGGAAGGGATAGCGTGTTGCACCTGTGTAGGTGCCGACTTCTAGATTTTCCCCTGAAGGAGAGGCCATGCGGATGGACCAGTAATCAGAGGTGTTCAGCGGATTGCGGACTTCCAGGCCGAAGAAATTCAATGACAGACTGCTGTAGAGCGTAAAGGTGGCGGTCTCGGGAGAGTAGGAGAGGGTCTGCCCTGCTCCGATGTATTCTCCCGGGTCGCTGACGAAGCTGAAACTCGTTACTGGGAGTGAAAGATTGAGTGACCCATCTTCAGGTACTTCAAAGGAGTCATCGACTGAAACGGGGGCATCATTGACATTAGAGACAATCAGCCAGACGCGGGTGGAATTTGAATTCGACTGGCTGTCGCTGGCAGCATAGTAAAAATAGTCCGTCCCAAAGTAATCCGGTTCAGGAGTGTAGGAGAAACTCCCATCCGAATTGAAATCGACTGTCCCGTGGCCAGGCAGAATGGTTACCAGATAGGTGAGGGCATCTCCGTCGGCATCTGTGGCACTTCCCTGCCCGCTCACCTGTGTGTCTTCATCGAGGTTAAGCGTTAACTCGGTTGCGACGGGACGATCGTTGACCGGTGTGATATTCAGCGAGATCGTGGCTGTATTACTTGTCAGATTACCATCACTGGCAGTAAAGCTGAACGCATCAGTACCGTTGTAATTGGTGCTGGGTTGATAAGTGTAGGTTCCATCAGAATTCAATGTGAGCGTGCCATGGGTAACAGTGCTCACCAGTTGATAAGTGAGAGAGTCCCCATCCGCATCCGTGGCCACAACACTACCGGTACGAATCCCGTCTTCCTGGAGAGTGATTGATTCAGATTGGGCTACTGGAACTGAATTGATGGGCGCAACGTTGAAGGTGATCATCGCCTCACTCTGCAATTCACCGTCAGTAACATTCACAATGACAGTGTCTACGCCAGTAAATCCTGGGTTGGGAATGTAGGTATAAGTCCCATCAAAGTTCATGTCGATGGTGCCGTTGGCTGGCTGATTCTGGACAAACGCGGTCAGAAAGTCGCCATCAACATCACTGATTTCCACCTGGGAGGTGACGAAGCCATTGGCCTGCATGTAGACCGTTTGCCCAAAGATTCGTGGAGCATCATTGACTGGTGTGACATTGATCGTTGCCGTGACATACGAGGACCAGTCCGTTCCGTCATAGACGCGATAAGTGAATGCGTCCGGTCCGTTGTAGTTGTCATTCGGCAAATAGGTGAAAGCACCAGTTGCCTGCTGACCACTGTAGACCATCCTGAGAGTACCATGAGCTGGCAGTTGCCCGATCTGATAATTGACGATGAAATCTCCATCAGGGTCACTGCCAGACAGTTGTCCATTCAGCAGGGTGTCTTCAGTCGCTGTAAAGCTGAGATTATCTGCAATGGGAGGGTTGTTTTGTCCAATGGTCCCTTCACTGGGCTGATCCACAACCAGGCCAATCCACTTCAGTGAATCGTTGCTGTTAGGCAACTGAGTCATTTCCAGGACATAAGTACCAGCTGCCAGGCTTTGATTGGTGTAAGCAGTCGTAATATCGAAAGTGTGAATGTCCCAGAAGGCACTGACCTGATCGCGAGAGGTTTCACTGACAGGCACAGAATTGCCGTCCAGCAGTTGTGTGGTGTCCTGAATGGTGAGACCTCCTACTGGAGAGCCAGTCACGGATCGAACATTGAACTGCAGGCCGGAATCCTGGAATGACTGGCCATCCGCTGCATGCAGTTGAGCACGAACGTTGCCCCCTGCGTAATTCATGGTTGTGGTAATGGGGATCGCTCTTCCCTGATTGCCCAGCATCAGCACCAGATCACGATTGTTCGTGGCAATGCCATCGTCATACATCACAAACAGAGAGACTCCATTGGCATTGTGACCAGCTTTTCCGGAAAGACCCTGCACGGAGTAGGTGCCACTGCCATTGAGGAGAGCGGTCACGTCTGCTACGAACGCCTGACTGCTGCCTGATCCCCAGTTGGCCGTATCGTCAGTCCCCAGGCTCGTACCGCTGACAGGAGAGCCATTGAAGGTGATGTCTGCATTGTCATAGTTGCCATCACCTCCAAAATTCAGTCGATCTATCCCCTGCCAAACCAGCAGGCCGTGCGTGATCGTACTTCCTTCTGGAATACTGAATGTCAAATCTGCATTCCCCGTGACTTCCTCGAAGAACGAATTGAAGCCGCCTGCCCCTGTAGAGAGCCAGTCTGTGTTGGTGTAGGTGGAATGCTGGACGACCGAACTCAACAGCACCCGGTCCTCACAGATCTCAGCCCGACGAAGCAACGACTGAGCATAGCGACGTCGCGCTCTTCGTTTTTTAGCCCCCAAAGCCAACGCTCGTCCCAGCCAGGAGATGAAGACAACCACGAGCGACTCCTCATGAAAGGATGATGTTCGGAGTTACAGCCAGAAATGGTAACGAATAAAGCATCAAGAATATGTTGAAGTGAACTGCTACTGTAACTTTGTCACTTGTTGGCCGCAATGGAGAAGTGAATGGGTTTTCATTTTTCTGGTTCAGTTTCTCTGTCAGAAAAACGCCAGGAATCCTCTTTCACTGCTGCAAGTGGAAGGATCGTGGACCAGCGGATTCACAATAAAAAAGCGGTCCATGTGATCCTGGAGAACAGTTTCTGCCTGAGAGGGAGCGGATGGTGATCCCAAGTGGCGAAGAACGCCTCACTCCAGCCGGAATCCGCTCAATGGAGCAGACACCAGAAACACATGGATCCACGAACAGGGCGACTGTCAGCGCCCACTGTCCTCTAGAAACCATGTTCGAGCGTATGGATCGTTTTTAAAGAAGCTCAGCAATTGCTCGGCCACTTTCTGGCGGCCGGAGTCGCTGGGGTGTGTGCCATCATTAACAAAGTCACTCCGCTCCCAGGTAAGCCCATCACTCTTGCGGGGAGTCATACCGTCTCCCCAGAAATATGGTCCCCACAACAGCAAGGGGGATTGTATGGCTCCCTTATTGGAATCAGAATTTAAACCCGGATCACCATTCATCTGGTTCTGAATCAGCCAGCGTACAACAAAGGCGCCTTCGTAAGCGTAAGGTTCCGGGTTGAGTCGTCCGTCTGCATATCCACCGTAAATTCGACTCCCCAGGTAAGCAATTCGCAGGTTTGGAAAAAACTTGACCAGGTTGGCCAGTACAGTTTTTGTGTCTCGTTCCAGTTGTTTTCCATGCTCCTGAAGTTCGCCAGAGGGGCCAGCATTGGCGAGTTTAACCCAGGCGACCTGCACCTGTTCCCGTGCAAGACCCGCTGCTGTCAGGCGACGATCGGCTTCGGCCCAGCAGGCCGCGTTGGCGTCCGCCCAGCGTGCCATGGTCTGTCCGCCCTGGGCACAATCCACAATCTGAAGTTGTGAGGATTTGTCCGGGTCGGCATCGGCCAGCATCTTGAACCGCGAAAATTCCTGGGTTGCATTGGACATACTGATCGAGACCAGCCCGATTTTCCCAATCGCGTCAGGGTTGCCCTTCGCATCCAGCGGCTGAATCAGACTGGTCACCTGCTCTACTGTGGACGCAAGTGACGCTGGAGGATCATTACTCCCCTTTCCATACAGACCACCCTCCTCACCCTTATACCGATCCTCAGCAGACATTTCGGTGAGTGGAGTGAATCCCGTGGAAGGTTTTCCGACAGACACAGGGGCTGGTGCATTGATCTTTCCGCCCAGGCGAATGGCAACAATTGCTGGCTGATTGCCGTCTCGTTCCACAGTCAGGGTGACCGTCGCGCCGGCTTTGAGTTCAGGAGCAATCAGGCCATCTTTGAGGTTCTTCCCAGCTTCATCCAGAATACGAACATCGGCTGCGATCTTGACCATTCGTTCCTGGCCATTCGCAAATACGATGGCGATCCGGTTTTCAGCATCAATCCTGCGAATGGTCGCGACCACATCGAAGCCAAACGACTGGCCAGTGATGGTAAAAACCAGCAGGAGAAATACAGCGGAGCGGAATACCCTGGTTGCACTCATGGGAACCTCGAATAGCTGATGATTACTATGGACGCGGACTCCACAATCCCTGCAACGACTCCCCTTCATTGATTCCAAGAGGAAACTTCAGAGCAAGCGGATGCTGAGAAATTCCTGCGAACTCACTTTGTTGCGAAACTCATTCTTAAAAAAAAGTGGAGATTCTCCTGCAGCGCTCGTTGCCGTTCCGTTATCGGAAGTCGAAACAAATCCTGTAATACAAATCCTGTAATACAAATCGTACCTGCTTAGAAATCAGGAATTTCCGAAAGTCAAACTGTTACCTGTTCGTTAACCGGTGAATTCGTTGCCAACTTTTCTGGCACGTTCAGGCTTGTCGAGATCGATCCCCAGGCTCAGGCCGACTTCAACTAGGATATTCCACCCCGCACACATCTGCACAAAAGGAGAGAGATCATCTGCAGAGGGAATACGAATGGTGGGGAAGATTGTGTCATGATCGGCGATTGCGATAATTGTCATTCCCACTCCCTTGCCGAGCACTTCCTGAAACTTTACTTCGGAATCCGGGTAGGGATTGATCCAGAGCACCACGTCCTCGGCAGACATGACTTCTTCGATTCCATGGACCGCATATGTGCCTTCGAGATAATCGGCTGGCTTGCGGGTGATCTCATTCGTTTTGAGAGTCAGTTCTTCCGCCACTCCATCATTCCGCCCGGCCCAGTAAATTGTTCTGGCCGAGGCAACCTTCTGGATGAGATTTTCCTCAATCGGCATCGTGAGAGCGGCCTGCATGTGAGCTGCCAGGTCCTTCAGCCTGTTTTCGAGTGTACATTTTCCGATAGCATGCTCCAGAAGTGCCCGATAAAACAGCGCCTGTTCAATGACACTTTTGGTTGCGGCAACCGCTCCTTCTTTTCCGCATTCCAGCACGTATCCTTGTGTTGCCAGGGATTCGAGTTTTGAATCTGCAAAGGCGGTCAGGCTGTAAAGATGGTTGTGTCCGGCCTTGCTGAGCTTGTCAAACAGTGCGATCACTTCCGCAGTCCGTCCTGAATTCGAGAGTGCGAAAACAGCCCAGTCAGACAGGTTGTACTCCTGAGCCTGCCTGCCTGCCTCGGTGTGCAGCTCAATGTTCCACCCGAGTTGACGAGCAGTCTGGATGAGCGATTTTGCGGGAAAGATTCGGCTCGATCCTTCCCCAGTCAGTAGCAGTTTTCCAGCACTGGCAATCTGCCGGGCCGTTTCTGCCATTCGCCCGGTGTTCATGCTGGCAACAATCTCGCAGGTGGCGAGCATGTCCTGTGGTAACCCAAACTTGGTATAGCGTTCGTCGTGTCCGTTCATCTGTCTCTTTCCAGTGTCTGTTGTGCAAAACGTCCGTTTGTCCGATGTTAACGTCGAGGCAACGAAAAGTACTCGGGCAGGTTGCCTACCAATGGCTTGGCATATTCGAGAAACGCCTTCGTAACATCCATTCCCAATTTGTTAATATACTTGTCGGGCATGGGGCGTTCATGATTGGCAACTTCCTGAAGTGGAATGGTTCCAAACTCCATCTGATAGGGCTGGTCTGGTT